>CAYTUO010000087.1:0-12884 GCA_964441015.1 uncultured Pleurocapsa sp. | reverse complement strand
AATAATTAGAACATATTCCTTTTTCAGTTGTTCGATAGAACTATCTTCTGGTGAATTATTGACGATAACTATTTGGTATTCCGTAGGTTTGTTAGCTGGCAAAGAACCAATTAGTTTAGCAATTAGGTTTGTAGAATAATAATTGACTGTTAAAAAGTAGATCACGCGATGAGAAATCGTAAGATTATACGCTACAGAATATAACCATTAATCGTAGATATTAAACAATTAAACTTCATTAACCTATCTCAAAATTGGGTGAATTAAACGAAAAATTAATATTGTAGTATGGATCTTTCTTAAGAATTTTAAAGTAATCATCCCATTTATTATTTAATTTCTTCCATTCTCCCGGTCGTAAACCTGCTTGCCGACTCGCTGATTCATAATGAATTAATTGAGCATATGGCGTAATTACATTGCGATATCCTGCTTGATGCGCTTTTAAACACAAATCTACATCGTTATTGTTTAGGGGAAAACCTTCATCTAGTCCTTCTAAATTCTGAAATACGTCTTGTCGCATCATCAGACAAGCAGCAGTCACGGCTAAGCAGTTTCTATTAACGATATTGGAGCAATAATAACCGGGGTGTTCGCTGTCAAAACCGTAGAAAACATGACAAGGACTTCCATTAAGAATAACTACCCCTACATGCTGTATTTTGCCATCGGGAGACAACAATTTTGCTCCTACTGCTCCAATTTCTTTTTGTTGTGCCAGTTCTATCATTGACTCCAACCAGTCAGGAGTTATTATCTGCGTATCGTCATTCAATAACAGCAAAAATTCTCCTTTAGCTTTAGCTGCACCTCTGTTAATACGCATGGAAAAGTTAAACGGTTCAGCACAGCGAACTAATTGCACGTTGTCAGATGCTATCTTTTCTATAGTTGACTGTGGAATATCGTATCCATCAACAACAATAATTTCAAAGTTGTGATAGGTACTCAGTCGTTTTATGCTGCTGATACAATTTTCTAAAAGACATAGAGAACCGTTTGGAGTGTCGATGATTTTGCCAGCACTGGGAATGATAATACTAACTAGCGGTTGCCCAATAATATCTCGTCGCACTCTATAGAATCCTGTTCGCGAAGTTTCTTCTACACGCCCAGGATAAGGGCTACGTTCTAGCATTCCTTCCAAAGCCTTGCAAGCTGCAATATATGCCCAAGGCTTAGCTTTTTCCCCAGATGCTGCTGAGGCAGGAATAATGCGCCAATGATAGAGAATTTTAGGAATGTGATAAATATTTTTGGTTTTTTCAACAATTCGCAATCCCAAATCATAATCCTGAGAACCATTGTAATCGTTGCGGAAACCGCCAATTTCTCGAATTAAAGTAGTTCGATATACACCTAGATGACAGGTATACATACAGGCATGAAAATATTCTGGAGACCAATCCGGTTTAAAAAATGGATCAAGGCGCTTGCCTTTAGTATCTATTTTGTCTTCATCACTATAAATAAAATCTGCTTCTGGATGCTGGTTAATTAGCTTAGCATTTTCAAACAAAGCATCTATTGCTAATTCATCATCATGATCTAAGAAGGCAATATAATCTCCTGTTGCTAATTCTAAAGCGGAGTTACTAGCAACTGAAATATTACCATTTTCTGTACGGAATACAACTTTTATGCGCGGATCGAGTTGGCTGTAGCGAGTGAGAATAGAACGGATGTGTGGCTTAGAAGAAGCATCATCAGCGATGCAAAGTTCCCAGTTTAAATATATTTGATTTCTGACAGATTCAATTGCCGTTTCTAACCATTTTGCTTCAACATTATAGACAGGCATTATTACTGAAAACTTGGGGCAAAAACGCCATTTTGCGATTTGTTTGCGAGCCTCTCTAATATCGAGATCGCTTAACGTATTTTTTGCTATCCATTTTTGATAATCTAACCGCTTAAGCCATTTAGACTTTAGACTTTGACGCACAAAAAGCAAGAGTCCTTTCGCTCCTCTCTCTTGCCATACACGATTAAGCTTTTTAAGTTTCTTAGTGATCGCTGATAATTTCATAATTAATGAAGATTCTAAAATCACTCGTCAATCTTCATTCCTAGCATTTTTTTTATCCGAAACCACTGGGTTCGCAACTTCCAAAATTTACTGGTTTCCATAGCAGCAATTCTATTTTGAGCAAATTTTAATTCCATCCTAGTAAATTCTAATTGCTCCAGAAGTTGCTGTAGTTGTCCTTGAGATTGAGCGACTTGAACGTACAGTCTCTCTAGTTCAGCATGAGTCATTTTTTTCCAGTTTAATTCTCTGAGTGGCTTGTATTTGTATGGAATTTCTAAGGGGATTAATTTATGATACTCATTAATCATTTCCTTCTGAGTTTTATGGGAGCAACTTCTTAAATTAGCTGCCACTTTTAACAAAAGTTCTCTTTGTTGAAATAACTCCTTAATTTTTTGAATCAAGGCTTCTTTTTCAGGAGCTACTAAAAAACCATTTATTCCATCCTTTATACGATCTTTAAAACCACCTAGTTTTGTTGCTAAAGGTGGTATTCCTAGCACCATTAGTTCGCTTAAGGTATAGCAAAATGTTTCTGGCCAAACTGATAGTAATAAACCCAGGTTTGGAGAAATTTTTTCTACATAGTTTGGAAGATCGACTAAATCATATTTCTCTGCTACAATCTGAATTTCACGAATTCCTTCAAAAAAAAGACCTTCTTCTCCACATCCCAATAAGTATATATCAGCTATATCGAGAATTTCTTTATAAAATTCTTTTAGTAAATCGATTCCTTTATGAGCAGTTAATCTGCCTAAAATTAAAATTTTTATCTTGCTTGTCTTAAAGTTTTTAATGTTGATCGGTAAAGGATTTACTTTTAACTTTAGACCGTGATTTATTTCAATAAAGTTAACTTCTTTAAAAGCAGGTTCTAATTCGATTAGATGATGTTTTACTGAGCTAGAGGGAACTACCAAAGGGATTTGATAATGCAAAACAAGATCTAAAAAATGTTTACGTATATTTATCCAATCTGAAGCATAAGTTCTGGGGAAATAATTATTAAGTTTATTTTCATTAAAGCAACGCTGGAGATGACTAAAATTGCATTTAGTACATACTTGGTTAAAATAAATGTTTATAGCCGGACAAAATGGATAATAGTCATGACAAATTACGATGGTTTCAAGACCTGTATCTAGGATATCTAGAGAATGTCCAATAAATGAAGATATAATAATTCCTTGAACATTAAAATCTTTAATAATTTCTTCTAAAGCATAGCGATATTCATCATGAGTAACGCAAGTAGAATTAATAGGAAAAGTAAAATCCCAGAAACGAGTTGGTTCTTGCTCATCAATATGTTGGTAAAAAGCAAGTCTTTGTCCTGGAAGTCCAGGCGTTCCAATTGACTTCAAAACTAAATTAGTTCTCGTTGTGTCATCTCGGCAGTAGTCTTGTACCCATCTTTCTAAACCACCGCCCCAACTGTGCATAATGTGAAGTTGTACGGGATTTAAAGATTTCGTTGGTAATTGAGCCACTAACAGGTTCTTCTGTTCCTTGTTCATTTTTTTTAAATAAAACAACAATTTGTTCTGTTAGTAAAATTTGAGCGAAAAATATTTTCTTCAAGTTTTCGGGTGGTGTATGATTACAGTTACTTCTATATTGTTTTATAGTTTCAAAACCATGACTTTCAAATAACTCAACTACTTCATCTGCTGTAATTTTATTTAGTGTTTCATAACAACTCCAAGTTCCTTTTTTAAATTCCTCAAAATTTTGATCATTTGTCTCCTCAACAAGATTACCGCTAATTATTTTGCCCTTAGCCGTCATAGCTGCATGATACAAATGATTGTGTTGCCAGAGTAAATGCGCCCAAGGTTTTTCAATTAATGCTTCAAGATGAGAGCCGAATGCAGAATAATAAAGAGGAGCAATTTGTAGAAAAATCAGACCATCAGGCTTTAAAATTTGATACATATCGATGACTACTTGATTCAGATAAAATCGATCAACATGCTCGAAAACTGACCAAGTAAAAATACAATCGCAAGAAAATTTAAGAGTAAGCTTTTCTCCAGGCTTAATGGAATAAAATTCTAGATTATTAGGTAGAGATTGGATTCCAATTTTTCCCTCAGCTAGTCTTAACAAATTTTCATGCTCTCTATTAATATCTATGCCAATTATTTTATGAGGCTTTAGATTGAGAGCAATTCCTAGAGCAATGACTCCATCACCACAGCCAAAATCAACAATAGTTGCCTTATGAATATCAATGTAGGGAGTTATCCAATCAGCAAAGATTTTGGAAACACAATTATATTTTGCATCAAAAGTTAAATCGTCCATCACTATGTCGCATTTCTTTTAAGAATGAACTGAGATAAAAAAGTCTGAAATCAATATTTTATAACTTATTGTTATCGTAATTCATGTTTGTAACCTATTGTACCTGTTGTGTCATAAAATGCTATTGATCCTCTAGCAAAATAGTGGCTAACCATCGATTTTCTAGTAAGGTTAGAAACTTTTCTGGGGTTACCACCATGAGCTAAGTTAGCGTGCCAAATAAAGACGCTACCTGCTTTGGGAGTATAAATCATTGGTTCTAATTTAAATTTTATAAGATTAGACTTTAAGGTTGGCAAATATTTCTGAGAATACTCATCTATAAGGTGTTGATTCCAATAGTTAGTTTGTTTATCAATTCCTACTGTTTTTGCATATAAAATTGGTAGTCGGTGGCTTTTCTGGTAAACAAAAAGAGGGCCTGCATCTGGATTAATATCCTCTAAGGCAACCCAAACACCGCACATATATCCTTCTGGAAAGGGAGTTAAATGTATAGTATCTTGATGAACTTCTTGTTGGCTGCCGTGTATAAAATTTAAAGTTTGACACGGTACGGCAATATCGTCAAAGAGAGCAGAAAGAATTTTGAGAATTGATGGATAAGTCCAAAGTTGATGAACTGCTTTACTTTTTTGAAATAAATGTTCTATTCTCTCGCCAGATTGGTCAACATAAGAAATCGAACCATTTGCAATCAATCTATCTATATCTGAATTTATTTCTGAAACTAATTCTAAAGGAATATATGAGTCTAAATTAATATAGCCTAAATTGACAAAATTCTCGAAGTGTTGAGCTAACTCTTCGGAAAGATCGTATTTTTTAATGACTTGAGGAATATGATCGAGAGCATCAGGCTGGTCAAACCAAGGAACAATCTTACAGTCAGCATAAGGAAAGTTTGAAGAATCTAAGCATCCCTGAATGACGATTTTACTAGCAGAGGATTTTTGCAGACAATCACTGACTGACTTCGCTAAACTTCCCGTATTGTCTACTAGAAAATTGATTTGAGTTCTAGCAAGCTTTTCTCCCAAGGAATTAATTAAATGTACGTATAAGGTGTTTTTCCCATTTGGGAGTAAGAAAGAATTAATGACAGCCTCAAAGCTAGTTTTGTTCAAGGAGATAGATGTCCACTCATTTTCATTAAGGGAGATATCTAACATGGCACCTACAACATCTGTTTTTTCAGAACATATCTCTCCTGACAGTAAGATTAACCCTGTATAAATTAAGTTTGGCTGTGGACTGTTAACTTTTAAGCTTATATTAATAGGTAAGCTCGAAAGTTTGACTTGAACGGATATTTGTTCTTTTTGTGATTTAATTTGTTTCCTTAGTTTCTGAATAAATAAACTATACTGGCTCTGCCATAGTTGACTTGCACGTTTAGTTTTTTCTCGAATTTGCTTTAACTTTTTGATAATCGAATTAGGTAAAGCTTTCAACTGGAACCATGCTGTTCTCAATTTCCAGAATTTACTGCTTTCCATTCCTCGAATCAAGTCTTGTGCTTGCTCTAATTCTGATTGAATTTGCACTAGGATTTGATTAAGATCTAAGGTATTTTTAGGAGCTTTTACAAATTCATATTGTCCGTGATTTTCATACCAATTAAAATATGACTTGTGAACATCAACTGTAGCAAAAGGATTTGGATAAGCTTGTTGCAAGTCCAGTCTTTGACGGTATAAAAGTCTTTGCTGTTTAGTAATTAATTCACTATTATCAAAATACGAATAAAAGCAAGATATTTGACCAAACTCATATTGACCCATGTATTCGCACTGAGCAATATACCATTTTCTTAGCTCAAAAAGCACTGGACTTGAGGCTCCATATTTCTTCAGCATAATTTCTTGGGCACCGCTATCAAATCCTGAGAAATGATAAAAACAAAGGGGTCTCCCATTGATAAATATTCCTTCTTTAAGACTGCCTGTAGCCATGCGATTGGTAAGATTCCAAGTAGCTACATTATAGTTAGGTTCCCGCAAGATATATAAATCTTCAAAAAATGCTGGTGCTAGATCAATCCAACGCTGATCGGTAAAAATTCCTCCAGGTATATCATCATAACAAAAATCGAAACAACGCTTTAACCACCACTCTAAAAATCGCCTGCCTTCTTCTGAATTTCTAATAGCAAGAAAACCTAAATTATATACGCCATGTTTGAGACTGCAAATTTCATTGTCTATAACTGCTTCGTTATAGTTTTCAGGTTCAGTTTGATGGGGCGTGAGTACTATGCTATGGTCATCTAATTTTTCTGCAATGCAATCTAAGCGATTAAAAATAACGATATCTGGATCTAAGTAAATAATTTTTTCACAGTTATAACGTCGGAAAATTTCTTGAAAGGCAAAAGGTTTGACCCCAGTACACATTTCAACTATTGAGTGCTTGAATATCCAAGACTTCAAGTTAGGAATAGATAGTTCTTCTATTGTAATAATTGAATCAAATGGTTCATTTTTTAAAACTAAAGTAGAGGGAATGATATCGGATAATACTAAATGAAACTGTGCTTCTGGATGCACGCGCTTAATCGAGTTAGCAAGCACTCGTGCTTTTGGTAAATAATTGGCTGTAATACTTGTAAATAAGTGAATTGGCTGCATTTTAATTATGAGTTATTAATTAATTGCTAATTACACTAAAAGTAAACTATTGTAGATAATCGTTTTAATCTAGTTAAAAAACGCGATTTCAACTCAATTTTTTACTCATTATCTTTAATTCCCAACAATCGTTTTAACTTAAACCATCCTTTTCTTAATTTCCAAAACTTGCTACTTTCCATCGCTGTTATTCTTTCCTTCAAATGCTTCATTTCTGTCTGCGCGTGTTGTAACTGAAACTGAAAGTGTTCCAGCGCTGTCTGCATTTGTTGAAATTGAGATTGGCTTTGTAGCAATTGGCGTTGGGTTTGTTGTAACTCTAACTGGGAATGTTCTAAGTTTGCTTGTGTTTGCTGTAACTCTAACTGGGAATGTTCTAAGTTTGCTTGTGTTTGCTGCAACTCAAATTGAGCGTATTCTAAGCCCGCTTGAGTTTGTTGTAACTGAGATTGAGTTTGTTGTAACTGAGATTGAGTTTGTTGTAACTGAGACTGGGAATGTTCCACTACTGCTTGCATCTGTTGCAGATTGCTTTGAAACTTTTGATTTTTGACTTGGGTTTCCGCAGCTAAGTTTCTATAAAATTGTAATTCGGCAAAAGAAGCTAGCTGAACTTGAGTTTGATTTTTAGAGTGCTGTCTGTACTCTAGAAGAGGATATGGAGATCTTTTTGCATTCCATCCTGCTTTAACGATTCTCCGAAACAGATCGTAATCTTCAGGCGTATTCGGCTTTTTAAGATATCCGCCGACTGCATCAAATGCCTTACGTCTAAACATTGAAGAGCCATGCATAAAATTGCCTACTGTTAGCAATTCTTGTCTAGAGTCTTCGTTAAAGTTTGGGAAATTTATAATAAAAAATTTATTAGCTTTAATTGCTCCACGTCTATGTTCGGGAAAAGCATCATAAACTAACTTTGCTCGCTGTCCAAACAAGGCAAAATCAGTATAGGCTATCGCAACATCTGGATGAGTATCGAGTATACGCGATGTTTGTTCAAGAAAATCACTTCTATATCTATTATCGGCTCCTAAAAAGGTAATATAGTCTGATGTAGTTAACCCGACTGCTTTATTAAAATGATTTACTATACCCAGGTTAGCTTCGTTTATATTAATTTTAATTAAGTCAGGATATTTATCTTGGTAATATTGGGCGATTTCATAAGTATCATCACTAGATGCATCATCTGTAATTAAAATTTCATCAGGAAGCCTAGTTTGTCGCAAAACTGACTCAATTGCTTCAACTAAAAAATTACCATAGTTGTAGGATGCAATAATAACAGCTAGTGTCGCATTTTTAAAGCTTGTTTCATTGGTTACAGTTATGCGATTCAAGCAGTACAAATAGGTATCATTTCCTTGAATACAAGATAATGCTCCATAAAACTTATCTTTTACCTTTTCAATAACTCTTTCATTAAATTTTCCATAAGGATAAGCGAACCATTTATAGCCTTGCGGATCTATTTTTCTTAATTTTTCAGGAACTTCTAATTCTAAAGATAAATCTACTTTTTGATTATCATCAGTTAAATCTGGATGAGATCTGGTATGCCATTGTAGCCTTCCATTAATTTTAACTAAGCATTCTAGCTCTTGTAAATTTGCAAATTCTGCTGGTGGCTCTGGGCAATCGAAAGAATTATCTCTACCAAGATAATCACTCGTAACAAAAAGCTCAAAGGGGTAGTTAAATTCCTTTAATATCGGAGCCGCATAATCCAAAACATTTTTATAAACTCCATCAAAGGTGATCACAAATTGTTCTGTATCGGTAGGATCGTAGTCATCTAAATAGACAACTTTTTTCCCCTGCAATTCCAGCATTTGTCTATAAAAAGAATTCACAGATACCCACCACATTGTTGGGCTATCAAGAGAAACTTTATGATACATCAAAATCGTCATTTCACGTAAATTTCTAGCCTTTGTATATATTCTCTATATTGAAAAAAATAGCATTCTAACATTAAGTATGGAAAACGAACTTTATACCATTCGTTGATATGACAGCACAATAAAATCCCATCTTCTTCAAGAATTTTGTCTATAACTTTATAGAGTAAATTGCTAGAGTCTCCAATATATTGAGAATACAAAACACCAGTAATAATAATTAAATCAAATTGATCGTTTAGTTTTTTTGGTATATCAAAAATAGAAGATTGAATAAATTTAATTTTTTCGTTTTCAAATTGTTTAGCATGATCGATCGCATTCAAAGAAATATCTATTCCAGTAAGTTTTTTGCCAGGTAAACTTCGAGTAATGAAGCCATGACCACAACCAATATCAAGAACATTTTGATATTGGCGTTGAGGGATCTCGCTTAAAATAATATCTTTTCTTTTCTGATCATCAGGGTTAATCTCGTAATTCCAAGGATCATAAATTTGATAAAAAGTTTCTAATTCTTCTAAGGATTGTAATTGTTTCATAATTCATCTAAGACTACTATATCTATAACTTGATTTTGCTAATTTTTCTAGAGATTCAGAAGTTTCATTGACTTTACAAACAAACACGCTCATAGGCAGATAGACTTGACTCCAAATGATTTTATTATTCAAGTCTTTTGATTTAAATACGTAAGAGTATTCGATCCAATCATAATAAACTGTTGTCTCTAGTGAATCAGCAATTAAGGTTGTTACAGTATAGTCACCCGATCTCAATTTATTTTGAAAGTGAAAATCTATATACCATTGCTCTCCTGGCAGCAAATTTTTAATATTTTGATTCTCATAAACATTATTATTGCCAACAATTTCAATCTGATTTTTATCTTTGATATAGAAAGCTATAACTATTTCAGGCAAAGGCTCAAGTACTTCATAATAAATCCTGACGGTAATAAAATCATCAAAATTAATTTCTGTGGCTTTATTTTGCTGGCGATCTAGTACAGCAACATTGATAATCTTAGCCCTGCCACTACCTTTGCGAAATAGTTTGACTCTTTCTTCAAACTCTTCTGCTTCCTGAAATAAAAGGCTGTTTTGCTTCGGTCTTGTTGCTATTGCAATATTACTGACATGAGTCGATAAATTTGCTTCTGAGGTTTTCAGACTACTTTCAAATAACTTCATTTTTGCAAATTGATCTTTTATATAAGTATCAATAACTAAGCCACTTTCACCTACCATTTCTATAGAGCCTTGGTTCAGATAAACTGCTCTTTGACATAAACTTTTAACCGCTCCCGTATCATGACTGACAAAAAGCACTGTCACGCCATTATTTATCATTTGTTTAAGCTTGATCGCGCATTTTGCTTGAAAAAACATATCGCCAACACTTAGAGCTTCATCAACGATTAGAATATTTGGAATAACGTTGACTGCTACTGAAAATGCTAAACGCACAAACATACCACTAGAGTAAGTTTTTACGGGCTGATCGATGAAATCTCCTATGTCAGCGAACCCAGCAATTTCATCAAATTTGTTTTCTAGTTCTGTTTGACTTAATCCCAACAGCCGCCCATTAAAAAATACATTCTGTCGCCCAGTAAACTCTGGATTAAAACCGCTACCCAACTCTAGCAGCGCTGAAACTCTGCCTTGAGCCTCTACATCTCCCGTTGTTGGTGTCAGCGTTCCTGCAATGATTTGTAGTAAAGTACTTTTTCCAGAGCCATTTTGCCCCACAATTCCTACTGTCTCGCCTCTAGGAATCTCTAGATTAATATCCCGCAACGCCCAAAACTCGTCAGCTTTACTTTTCCCAGGTAACAAAAGTTCTTTGAGTCGATCTACAGGACGAGTATACCGTTTAAAACACTTCGAGACATTCTTCAGGGAAATTGCAATTTTTTCTCCCATGCTTTTGCTGTCAATCCTCAAAACTCCCACACTACCATATCAAGTTAACCTTGAATATACTTCCAAGCTCTAACGCTTCTAGGACGAACCCCTAAAACAGATAATCCCTTTTTCTAAAAAGATCTAAATACTCAAAAGTTTCCTCATGGCAATAAAAACGTTTTTTTAATGGATGTAACACTTAGCTTAATCTTCAACGATATCTAACGACAAATGACCATATCAAGTCTATGCATTTGCGTACTGTCGAGATTTTATAATACGTCTGAAAATGCCGGACGCAGGCGTTTATAACACCATAATCCTCCACAAAACACCACAACTGCAATCATTGAAGCAACTGCCCACTCGCCCCAATATTTTACCTCCCCAACTAAAACTAAATCACGATACATCTCCACAATAGCTGTCATTGGATTTAACCAAAAAACCCAATTACGCCATGTTTCTGGAATGGCCGATGCTGGATAAATAATCGGTGTGAGATACATCCAAAGATTTAAAATCACCCCTAATGTTTGAGGAATATCACGTAAAAACACCGTTAGTCCCGACGCTAAATAACCTAATCCAGCCGTTAACAATAATTGAGTTAGCCAAAGCAAGGGTAACATTGCCAAAGTCGTATGTAAAGTATGAGTATTTAGCGCTACCAAGAAAATCAACGCTATTAAACCCAAAGAACTCTCAATAAACGCTGATAAAATTGGCACTAAAGGTAACAATGCTAGAGGAAATACTACCTTTTTTACTAAATTCGGCTGTCCAACCACCGAACTAGTAGCCTGAGTCAAACCACCTGTAAAGGCAATCCAGGGGAGTAACCCAGCAAATAGCCACAAACCAAAGGTGAAGTTATTTTCTGGCAAGCCCCTAAGACTCAACTTCACCTTCAGCACAATCGAGAACACATAAGTGTAAATGAGTAACTGAGACAACTGATTCAACAAAGGCCATAAATTCCCCAGAACTGAGCCTTTGTATCGTGCCTCCAAGTCTCGCCGCACCAGCGTTCTCAGCAAATCATACTTTGCCCACCACCGCTCGTCAAGTGGAAGCCAACGCCTCAACCTACCCGCTTTGCGAACAACTCCTAGCACTGAATCTAACAATTCCTACGTCCTCGCTCACGACCGACACAGCCAATTTTTCTCAATGAAGTTCATTAGCCATCAAAGTTCCCGTTACATTGTTTTAGGATGGGTTTTGCTTAGTATCATTAGGGCAATGATGTAGATGTGATTATACAATAGAATGGCTTTTAGTTAGCTTCATAACAGCTAAACAGTGAATATAATAACGCAGAGGCCAAGCTTACGCAAAATCTAACTGCCATCGCAATTTCTCAACTGATGAGCTACAAACATCATAGACGATCGCGAATTCCGCTAAACTGGGGAATGGTTCATTGAATTAAGTGTAATAAGTCGGAATGGAAATCGGGCAAAAAGTTAAAGTCGTTCGCCTTAGAGAGCGCGTAGCTTCTGATATCGTCAACAAACTGGGTAAAGTCGGGATTGTCAAAGACTTCAAAATGACTGATGGCAGTGGCGTAGGGGCTATAGTGGAATTTGAGGACAAAAGTGCAACTTGGTTTTTTGAAGACGAACTAAAAAAGGTCTAATAAAGCCAAAAAACGCATAAAAATCGGTTAAAGAGCCTACAAATGTCTCTAATTCTCACATTTTTAGGAAAAGGCGGTAGCGGTCGTACTACCATAGCGATCGCTGCTGCTAAAAAACTTGCTAGTCGCGGAAAGCGAGTCCTGTTGGTAGGACAAGATCCCAGTCCTACTATAGGCTTGCTCTTGGGAACGCCTGTCAGTTCCTCTCCAACAGAAATTGCCCCCAATCTAACCGCCGTTCAATTATTCTCAACCGCCTTGTTAGAGCATGGCTGGGAGCAGGTAAAAGAGTTGGAAGGGAAGTACTTGCGATCACCGACCCTGAAAAACGTCTACGGTCAAGAATTGGGGATCTTGCCAGGGATGGACAGTGCCCTAGCCCTCAATACTATTCGCGAGTACGACAAAAGCGGCCATTACGATGCCATTATCTATGACGGTTCGGGGGATATT
>CAYTUO010000086.1:0-12940 GCA_964441015.1 uncultured Pleurocapsa sp. | reverse complement strand
TTCGTAATTCGTAATTCGTAATTGGGAGTAGAGGGGAAAAATTAATCCAAAATCCTTTCATCTAAAATCCAAAATCGGGAGATAAGGAAGAATATTTACTCCTGAACTCCCGAACTCCTGAACTCCTAAGTTGGGCAAAGTCCAACCTACACTCCTGAAGCTTCCCTAAATGATGGACAGCTTACTCCCGTTCCTGAGAATCGGAATTATTTTCTTGAGTTGGATTCGGCTCGCTCTGAGGGTCAAACCCTTGTTGTTGAAGCATTTCCGAGGCGGATGGACTAGGAGCGTAGTTATAGCCAAACTGAGAACGGGGATTATCATCGAGAACCTGGGGAGTCAATAGTATAACGACCTCAGCCCTTTCTTTGATATTATCCGTGCTTCTAAAAAGAGCGCCAAGGATGGGAATATCTCCTAGAAGCGGTACTTTACTAATGATTGTGCGATCAGTTTCCTGAATGATACCTGATAGGATTAAGGTTTGACCGTCTCGCAGTCGAATCAAGCCAGAGCTAAGTTCTCGACGATTTAACAAAGTCAGGGTGTTGACGGTTCCAGCACCGCTATCAAACTCTACTGTATCGCCAGGTGCAGCAACAGTAGGACTGACCGAGAGATTAACAAAACCATTGTCGTCTATTTTTTCGATATTAACGGTGAGCGTTAACCCCGCATCCGCTAAAACAGGCGTTGTCGTTCTCACTCCACTGAGAGGATCGACTTCAGTTGTAACACTTTCGAGGACTTTTTCCGTTAATCTAACGCTAGCTTCTTGTCCTTCTTGTACTACCAAGGTGGGATCGGTCAAAATCTTGGCGTTACCGCTAGTAATCTGAGCTTCTAACTGCGCCAGAAATCTTTTTGGATATTGGAATAGACTTGCCAGTCCTGCTGTTGCTGTTCCCAGTTCTCCTGCACTAAAGGTTACTGCGCCATCCGGGGCAATGGTAATCGTGTTATCTGTCGCTAGAGTGAAGTCTGTAAAACCTGCTTCAAAAGGATTGCCGGAAACGCCTGCTCTTCTGTTAAAAAATTGTCCTGCTCCCGCCGGAAATCGTTGAATATTTCCAGTACGTTGATCGATGACGGTTGTTCCTGGGAGAGTCCCTGGAATCGCTGTGGTGCTTCCTAAATCGAGGAAAGTATTCGCGCCTGCCGCAGGATTGGTAATGACGGGCGGATTAGATACCCGTCCAGTATCGCTGTTAAGATCGATATTTCTGACTGGACTAGCCCCCCCAAACCTGAATGAGGCTGCACCTTGGTCTTGGATGAAGAAGGCATCGTCTACGCCAAAAGAAAAACTGCTATTAAAGTTCTCTGTATTGCTTAAGTTAACATCGACTACCTTGACATTCACGGCAACTTGACGGCGGCGAGCATCTAACTGGGTTAGCATAGAAGTCGCTATTTCCACTTGGCGCGGGTCGCCCGTTAAGGTAATAGCGTTAAGGCGATCATCGGCCGTCACTGTCAGTCCCGATAGCAATAAAGGTGCAGTTGAGCCTTTGTCTGTGGTAACTTTGATCGGCTGAATTTCTGCGGGTTTTTCGACCCGACGAACCACTCTTTGAGTTACTGGGTCAACAATTTCTTCAACTGGAGTAATGACCCGTTGGAAGTTAGCTCCCTGAGTGGCTAAAACAGTTCCAGCATTGATGGAGTTGGATTGGTTGAGGCGCAGGGTACGGCTAATTAAATTGCGTGCTTCTTGAGGGAGATTTGACCCGACAAAAATAGTGCGTCCTCGACGGTTAGCTCTTAATCCAGAAACCATTAGCACGGAGTTAAACACCTCTTGCACTGACTCATTTTCTAAGTCTAGAGAAACGGTTGGCTCTGTTGCTTGTGCTTGTCCTTGTGCTTGTGCTTGTCCTTGTGCTGCCTGTTGCGTGTCTGTAAAGACAAGGTTAAGACCTGCATAGCGAGCTAAAACAGCCAGGACTTCTCGCGCAGGTGCTTGTCGCAAGACGAGACGAGGAACCAGTACATCCGTTCCCAGGTTGATGAGGTCTGGGGAGGAATCGATATTTGAAATTGCCATATCTCCAACGGGCGGCGCTACGGCACGAGGTAGGACGGGAGCAATTGGTGCCGTTGGTTGCAGAATATCTGTATTTGGATTGGCAGTCGGACTCCCACTTTCTTGGATGATGATTTCCGGTTGCGGCACCATAGGCGCGGGAGAAGGAGTAGAAGGCGGGAGGGGTGGGTTTTGAGCGATTAACTGTTGCGCTTGTTTTGTCGCTAGACTGTCCGAGTTACTGTCCTCAGATAAAAGTTTGTCTATCTGTTTGGAAAGATTTAATTGTGTGGGGGAATTAATCTCTTTCGCGATCGCAGTAATTTTCTCGGCAGAAGTATCTGGAGAAAACGGCTCGAAATTCTCAAAAGAATTTTCTGTTCTTGCTACTATTTCTGTTTGCTTTTCTCTGAGCCTTTGACTGGATTTATTCGGTTCTTCTGTCGCTGCTTGCGCTGGTTGCCCTGCTAGAAGCATTACAGATGCTCCACTAATGATTAGTGGGTAATAATAATTTTTCACGATTCACTCCTCAACCTAATAGAACTTACTATTTAATTACTCTCAATAGAGATAAAATAACTTGTTTGGGAACCAAAATGGAACTTATTCTTTTAAAGAAATGTTACTTGGATTGCTATTTTTTCTGCTCCTCTTTCTTCTCTTGGTTTTCGGGGGGAGGCGCTAATTTTGCTGCTTCTTCTGGAGTCAGAGGTAAGACAGCATCAAAGGTCAATTTCGTTTTCAGCATCGATGGCAAGGAAACCATTTCTGCTTGGATTTTCTTGTTAGTAAGCTTGGGCCTGACGAGAAAGGGACTTTCTGTCATTTCGTAGCTGATATTTTTCACCATTAATAGAGGCTGCAATCGCTCAATATCGCGTAAAATACCTTGCGTTTCCTCAAAAGTTCCTTCTAACTCTAGATCGATTGTTTTGCGTTTTAGTTTGTTATTAACGAGATCGCCTAGAGAGCCATCGCTGATAACGGTAGTCCCATCTTCTTGAGGCTTGTAGTTGATTAATTTTGCCTTTTTAGAGGTAAAAAAGCTATTGATATCTAGCAGCAAAGTGTCGAGTGTTTCTTGATTAGAAAATAAATTCAACACCTCCATTTTTAAAGTTTGCGCTTGTTTTAGTTTAGTTTCTGTCTCTTGAAGTCTCTTTTCAATGACACCCGATTTCTGAAGATTAACTTGCTCTTTTTTGGCTGTTTCATCAGTTTTTAGCTTCTGATAGCTCTCATAAGCTGGCATCACGAAATTGACTAGAACATAAATCGCACCGATCGCTCCTACCACAGATAAGGCAATGCCACTAACTGGAGGAGTAAAGGTAATGCCAAAGGCATTTGGGTATTGAGTTTCTTCTTCAGTTTCTTGACCGCTTTTAGTGACAAACTCATCAGAAAACGTCATGGTTGAATAGCTCCTTTTTGCTCCAATGTTCTAATTCGGGTTACTAGCCCGATTGCTCCCTTGCGAGCAAGTTCTCTGGTTAACTTAGAAGCCGGAATATCGCCTAGCTCAGTTTTAATGGTGTACTTAACGACTTTGGGAAAATCGTATACGTCTTTTAAACTCGTTTCAAGGATTGGAGAATTTTTGGGAATGCCGGGAAATTCTCCTTTCTGAACTCTTTGTAAGAGCGCTTGGCGCTGTTCTTCATTCAATTCTTGGATGGGAAGATCGACTAACTCGGCACTGGCTATGGCGGTTTTCTGGGCACTTAAAAAATCAGATTGCTGTAGGGAGATAACCAAATCGTTAACATCGTTGTAGGAGCGAGCGAGTCCAGTGAGAGTCAGTTGAGTGACTTTCTCCTCCTGTTTGCTAGTGCCTTCCTGTTTGATGGATTGGATCTGAACTCCTGCCGGAACGCGATCGCGAATGTCTTGTAAGATAGCAGACCAAGGCTTAATTTGATTAAAAACACTAACCAGTGCTTGTGTCTCATCATTAATAGCCGTGACTTGCTTTTCTATCTCTTGAATTCTCTGATTTTGAGCATTAAGCTGACCGATTTGCGCCTCTAGTGCTTGGATATTTTCTTGAGTCTTTGCCGTTTGCAGGTTCAAGACCCACAACAGACTGGCAGTAGCAGCCGGTAAAACTACCATCACTCCCAATCCTGCCAGCACGGGCCAGTTTTTTCCAAGCGCCAGGGTAGGAGTCTTGACTTGACTTGTTTTTTTAGCGTCTTGGTCTAACTGACGATCTTTGAGAAAGTTAACATCTAAGCTATACATCGTTTTAAACCTCTCGAAGTCCTAAACCTAAAACAGTACCCAATCCTGGTCGCAGAATAGTCGGAATTTCTCGGTCAATTTGTAACGAGAGTGCTGCTACTGGGTCGATTTGCATCGTTGGCACGCTGAGTCGCTGAGTAAAAAATTCATCGAGTTGTCCGATGCCACCGCCGGGGCCTGCCAGGAGTAACTGAACGACTTCTAATCCCTCGCTCTGATTGAGATAAAAATTAATAGAACGTCGGAGTTCGTCTGTCAATTCGCTAACAATCCTCAGCAAAGCACTCATGCCGGGGTTAACGGCGATTCCTTGAGTACTCATACTGTCAAATGGGGTATTGGGGATGGTAATATCCTGAAGAATTTCAGGGTTTCTCGATGGGGGTAAATTCATCGCACGGGAGAGAGCCGTCTGCATTTGAAAGGTGCCAATAGGTACTGTTCGAGAAAATTGAGGCACGCCATCAACGACAATGGCAATCTCCGTACTGTCGAATTCTATATCAACTAAAACTGCCGCTTCTTTCGAGCCAAATTGCCTCAGTTGTTCTCTAATCGTGCGAATCAGGGCAAAACTATTGATCTCCAAGACATCAACTTCCAAGCCAGCTTGCCTAAAAGTTTCTAGATAAGAATCGGTTATTTCCCGTCTGGTGGCTACCAATAGAACGTTGACTTTTTCAATGCCATCTTCATCTTCAAAGTAGCCTAACTTTTGATAATCGATATCCACTTCTTCGCGAGGAAAAGGCAAATATAAACTGGCTTCGTGGTTTAAAACTAACTCGCGCAATTCTTGCTCGTCGAGTTCGGCTGGCAGGGGGATAATGCGAATAATTGCCTCTCGCATCGGCACTGCTGTAGCTACTCGCTTGGGCTTAATTTTGTATTCTTTGAGCAATTCTTGAATGCGTTCGGCTAGGGTTAAAGAATCGACAATCTTTCCTTCTTCAAATACGCCTTCAGGGATTTCCGAAGAACAATATTTAATTAGTTTATAAGTCTGCCCTTGCCTGATTACTTGTGCAACATTCAGCCTCTCTGGAGTAATTTCTAATCCAAATCCTGTCTTTTTGTTTGGTAAAAGATTTTTTAAAAGCTCTAGCATATCCCCCTAATAATAAAGAATGATTAAGTGTGTTACGTAAATATACGTAGATTGTCAAAAGACCAAAAACTACTTATCCTATATGCTACCCAATCTCCCCTAAAATGAAAACGTTTGAGAAATTTTTGGCTTAGACGAGGAATTGTATCGGGAGAATCTATTATGCATATAGTACCTAGCCTTCATTTTCGTCAAGAATGAACAAAATTTTCCAATTAAAACAGTTAGGTTTGTGGGCGCTGCTAGGTTTATTGTTAAGCTGGCTGCTGAGTTGTCAATCAAATCCCTCATCTAGTCCAGAAATAGAGTTTTGGACAATGCAGCTACAGCCCCAATTCACCGAGTATTTTACAGGTCTCAATAGCACATTCGAGAAAGAAAATCAAGGAGTAAAAGTCCGTTGGATAGATGTTCCTTGGGATGCTATGGAAAGCAAAATCCTCAGTGCTGTTTCTGCCAAAACTGCACCGGATGTGGTAAACCTTAACCCAAATTTTGCCTCCCAGTTAGCGACGCGCAATGCTTGGTTAAACCTAAACGAAAAGATAGCCCCAGGAACGCGACAGCAGTATTTGCCCAAGATTTGGCAAGCTAGCACGATAGATGATATTAGTTTTGGTATTCCCTGGTATTTGACCACGCGAATCACGATTTACAACAAAGAGTTGTTGTCCAAAGCCGGTATTAAGGAACCGCCCAAAACTTACGAAGAACTAGCAGAGGTAGCCGCAAAAGTTAAAGATCGAACGGGGAAGTATACCTTTTTTGTCACCTTTGTTCCCAGCGATTCGGCTGAAGTGTTAGAGTCGTTGGTACAAATGGGAGTGAAACTGGTTGACGAGCAAGGCAAAGCTGCTTTTAATACGCCAGAAGGGAGCGCGGCATTCCAGTATTGGGTAGATTTATATCAAAAAGGACTCTTACCGCCGGAAGTTCTCACCCAAGGACATCGCTATGCTGTCGAACTGTATCAAGCCGGAGAAACGGCATTATTAGCGTCGGGGGCAGAATTTCTCAAGACAATCGAGAATAATGCACCAAGCATTGCTAAGGTTTCCGCTACTGCCCCTCAAATTACAGGGAAAACTGGCAAGAAAAACGTAGCAGTGATGAATTTGGTAATACCGCGCGACACGAACAAACCGGACGAATCCGTTAAATTTGCCCTGTTTGTCACCAATACTGCTAACCAGCTAGCCTTTGCCAAAGCAGCCAACGTTCTGCCTTCGACAGAGGAAGCTGTCAAAGAATACATCCAAGAATTAGACCAACAAGGCGAAGCAACTCCCGTCGAACAAGCGCGAAAAGTTAGTGCGACCCAACTTCAAGATGCTGAAGTATTAGTGCCAGCGATGAAAAACCTCAACCAACTACAAAAGGTTATTTACGAAAATTTACAGGCAGCCATGTTAAAGCAAAAAACGGTAGAACAAGCAGTCAGAGAAGCGGCTGAAGCCTGGAATCAGCAACAAAGTTGACAAGACAATTGGCAATTGTCAATTCACATTTAAACTATTCATTGGTGAGTTGGGAATTGCTGATTGTAGATTGTTCCTTGGAGTTTTCATTCATGGGAACAGCAGTTCCTTCGTAGTAAAGCAGTTGTCCCTGAGAGGTATTGTAGGCCTGTTTTGAGTTGAGGACAACATAAATAGAGAAACAGCGATCGTGCCTCAATGTTCTATCAACTTATCAAAAATCTAAGGGAATGCGATGGTCTCGATTTAAGTGGTTGTGGCTCGATCTTCAGGTGGAAAGATACAAATTTACGAAATCTGTGTTGACATACGGCAAATTGCCGTATTAAGATTGAAATCAATAGTGCATTTAAAAATTATTAAATTAAATATGGCTACTGCAAATCATCCAAAATCGATGGCGCGACTTGAAGCTCGTATTAGCCTAGAAACTAAAGCTCTTTTGCAGAAAGCAGCCGATCTAGAAGGACGAACTCTAACTGATTTTGTTGTTGCAAGTGTTCGGGCAGAGGCTTGTCGAGTCATTGAACAACACCAAACGCTTAAGCTTAGCATAGAGGATAGCGAAGCTTTTGTTGATGCCCTCCTCAATCCTCCACAGCCTAATGATGCGCTGAAGGCGGCAGCGTTACGATACAAGCAAGTAATGTCAGTTTAATGGTTCTCAAAATCGAGCTTCTTGATGGTCGTAGGCATATCCGCTCAGACTTCTGCTGCGAGAAAGATAGTTTAGACAATTACATACGTAAGCAAGCATCTCAGGATCTCAAAAGACGAGTCTCAACTGTATTTGTCTTAATTGACGATCCTAAGTTTAATGTTTTGGCTTACTACACGCTCTCCTCATACACTATTGATATTACGGAGCTTGATGAAGCTTTTGCGAAACATTTGCCTCGTTACCCTCAACTACCAGCTACGCTGTTGGGTCGCCTTGCTGTTGATAAGAGACAAAAAGGTAAGCGATTTGGCGAGCTAATGTTGGTAGATGCTCTCAAAAAGGCGCTCAATGCTTCTGCACAAGTTGCCTCTCTAGCTGTAATAGCGGAAGCGTTGGATGAAGTAGCTCTAAATTTTTATATAAAGTACGGCTTTGGGCAATTTAGGCAACATCCGATGAAACTTTATCTTCCTATGAAATCTGTTGAAGAGCTTTGTCAAACTCTTGGCATCTAATCCTCTCTGTTTTGGGTTAACGGTAACATACCCTAATTTTTTAACCTTTCTCCTTACTGAACCGGAGTGAGAGTCTTTTCTTCCTCTACTACCGCGTTAGGATTGGTCTCTGGTGAATTCGTCTCCGAAGGCGGAACGACTTGCCAGAATTTTCCGACGTAGGATTCCCAGTTATCGAGAATTGCCCGTCCCTTTTGGCTGCCTGTCTTTTCGACATGAGCCTCGATTAACCCTTTCAACTGTTGCTCGCCTGCTGGCGTAGAGATTCGTTGAAACTTAACAATGTCTTTATTGACTTTTTCGGGCAAAGACCCATCCTCATCAAGGAAGTAGGCCAATCCTCCGGTCATGCCTGCCCCAACGTTGCGACCGACTGTACCCAGGACGACGACGATACCCCCCGTCATATACTCACAACAGTGATCGCCCGCCCCTTCGATAACGGCTTTAGCAAGGGAGTTACGAACGGCAAAGCGCTCGCCTGCACGGCCGTTGGCATACAGCACGCCGCCCGTTGCTCCGTAGAGACAAGTATTGCCGACGATCGCGTTTTCTGAGGGATCGTAGGTTGCTTCTTTAGGAGGCACGATCGCAATTTCACCGCCGTGCATTCCTTTACCGACATAATCGTTAGCTTCTCCTTCCAGTCGTAACTTCATGCCAGGTAAGTTGAACGCCCCAAAGCTTTGACCTGCGGCTCCCTTGAATTTTAAGGTAATTTCCCCTTCAAAGCCATCATTTCCATATTGCTTAGCGATCGCACCTGCAATTCTTGCCCCGACGGTTCGGTCAGTATTAACAATCGCCATCTCCTTGGTCACAACACCTTGAGTGCAAATGGCATAAGCGATCTCGGCATCTGAAAGCACGCGATCGTCGAGAACCTCGCCGTTGCTGTGAACCTCTTCATGGTTTAACCAGTTGCGGTTTTCCCGTACATCGGGGAGATTGAGCAAGCAATCTAGGTTGAGTGCCTGAGTCTTGGTTAATTTGGCATTTTCGCGCACTTTCAGCAAGTCGGTGCGACCGATAATTTCATCGAGACGGCGATAGCCCAGCCGTGCCATGAGCGATCGCGCTTCTTGGGCGACAAAGTAGAAGAAATTGACTACCCGATCGGGGATTCCAGTAAACCGCGCTCTCAGACGTTCTTGCTGGGTAGCAACCCCAACAGGACAGTTATTGGTGTGGCAAATTCGTGCCATGATGCAGCCTTCAGCAATCATAGAAATCGAGCCGAAGCCGAACTCTTCTGCGCCCATCAAAGCTGCCATAACGACATCCCAACCCGTCTTCAAGCCCCCGTCTGCTCGGAGAATCACGCGATCGCGCAGTTGATTTTCCAGTAGCACGCGATGAACTTCAGTGACTCCCAATTCCCAAGGCCCGCCTGCGTGTTTGATAGAACTTAAGGGAGAAGCCCCCGTACCGCCATCGTGGCCCGAAATTTGGATGATGTCTGCATTGGCTTTAGCAACGCCTGCTGCTACCGTACCGATGCCAATTTCTGCCACCAGCTTGACCGATACCTGCGCTTTCGGATTGATCTGATGCAAATCAAAAATTAACTGGGAGAGGTCTTCGATCGAGTAAATATCGTGATGGGGTGGCGGAGAAATCAGGTCAACGCCAGGCTTAGAACGCCGTAACATGGCAATGTAGGGACTGACTTTCTTGCCGGGTAACTGACCGCCTTCACCTGGCTTTGCGCCTTGGGCAATCTTAATTTCTAATTGCTTGGCACTCATCAAATATTCGGGCGTGACTCCAAAGCGTCCAGAGGCAATTTGTTTGATCGCAGAACTCGCCGTATCGCCATTCCGCAGTCCTTTTAGGTGAGGCAAGGTGGGAGAATGTCCGTTTCCGTCCACGTCATCGAGAATCTTGAAGCGCAGGGGATCTTCGCCGCCTTCTCCCGAATTGGATTTGCCGCCCAAACGGTTCATCGCGATCGCCAGGGTTTCGTGAGCCTCCCGCGATAGAGCACCCAAGGACATTCCCCCAGTACAGAAGCGTTTGACGAGATCTTCGACGGATTCTACCTCTTCAAGGGGAATAGAGGGGCGATCGCTCTGAAAATCCAATAAATCCCGCAGTGCCGTTACCGGACGTTCTTCCAGGTATTTCTGGTAGACTGCATAGTGATCGTAAGCTTCTCGATCATTAGAAGAACCGTTGCTTTCGGCTTTGTAGGCTGTAACTGCCTTATGCAGGGCTTTTGCCATTTCTGGGGAGTTCATGTGATACTCTCCGCCCGGACGATAGTTAACAAAACCGTAGTTTTCTAACTTCTTGAGCGTCAAGTTGGGGAACGCTTGACCGTGGAACGAAATAACTTCCTGTGCTAATTCTTCTACGCTCAGACCCCCGACTCGGCTAGTGGTTCCCCTAAACGCCAGATCGATTAATCTGCGTCCCAGACCGATCGCTTCAAAAATCTGTGCCCCGTGATAGGACGACAGGAGCGAAATTCCCATCTTGGAGAGAATTTTCAATAAACCTGCTTCTACTGCCTTGCGATAGCGCTTGAGAGCCACGTCTAGGGTTATGGCTTCCAGTTTGCCATTCTCCATCAACTTTTGCGTTTTCGAGTCATTCCACCAGTGGCGCACGGTTTCCAGTGCCAGATAGGGACAGACTGCCGACGCACCGTAACCGATTAAGCAAGCGAAGTGATGGGTACTCCAGCATTGGGCGGTATCTACAACAATCGAGGCTTTGAGGCGCAGTCCTTCTTTAATTAAGTGATGGTGTACTGCTCCGACTGCCAATAGGGGAGGAATGTAGCTGTAATCTTCGTCGATGGTTCGTCCAGTAGCGCGATCGCTTAAAATGAGAATTTCTGCTCCTGAGCGGACGGCTTCGGATGCTTCGTTGCACAGACGCAATAAAGCGGTTTCCAATTCGCTAGGGCCGTTAGCGATCGCCAATAAGGTCGATAATTCTACCGTAGCCAATCGGGATGTTTTGACGGCTGCCAACTCCGTCTCATTGAGAATTGGGCTTTCCAGCTTCAAAAGACGAGCGGATTCTGGGCTGGGATGGAGGATATTGCCCCGTTGGCCGAGGAACATATTCAACGACATGACCAAGCTTTCCCGCAGAGGATCGATGGGCGGATTGGTAACCTGAGCAAAGCGTTGCTTGAAATAATCGTAGAGTAAGCGAGACTTATCCGATAGCACTGCTAAGGGAATATCATCCCCCATACAAAAAGTCGGCTCTTTTCCCTGACTAGCCATCGGCTCGATAATCATTTCTACATCTTCCGCCGTATAGCCGAAAGCGGTTTGATAGCGCAGCAATGCGGCATCTTCTTCAATTAAAGGCTTATCGGAGAAGGGTTGGGTTCCAATGTCTTGGCGTAAGGAAGCCACCCACTGGCCATAGGGACTTTGTTTGGCGATGCGCTGCTTGATCTCCCAGTTTTTCAAGACTTCCTGAGTCTCCAAGTTGACGGCGATCGCCTGTCCTGGCCCTAAGCGTCCCTTTTCAACAATCTCTGCCTCTGGAAGGGAAACGACTCCCGCTTCTGAGGCCACGACGACGTAACCATCTTTAGTAATGCTGTAACGAGCAGGGCGCAAACCGTTGCGATCTAAACAGGCTCCGACAATCTTGCCATCGCTAAAGACGAGCAAAGCCGGCCCGTCCCAAGGTTCTTGCAATCCGCTATAGTAGCGGTAGAAATCGACAATTTCTGGATAGTCTTTTAAATCCGGCTGGTTTTCGTAAGCTTCTGGCACCAGAATCATCGCTGCTTCTAGGGGGCTGCGTCCGGTACGCACCAGTAGCTCCATTGCGCTATCGAGGTTATAGGAATCGCTATTGGCAATATTCACAATCGGGGTAAGCGCGTTGAGTTTCTCTGCCGTCCACCCAGGCACCTCTAGATTCATTTCTCGTGCTGCCATCCAGTTAATGTTGCCGAGTAGGGTATTGATTTCTCCGTTGTGTCCTAACAACCGCATTGGTTGGGCGAGGGGCCACTTGGGCATCGTATTGGTGCTGAAGCGACGATGGTAGACTGCAAATGCGCTTTGATAATCGGGGTGTTTTAGGTCGCAATAGAACTCGCCGAGGACTGCTGATCGCACCATGCCTTTGTAGACAATCGTGCGGCAGGAAAACGTACAGATATAAAAATCATCAGCTAATTTCTTCCCAACTTGCGATCGCGCCACATACAAAACGCGATCCAATTCATCTCCAGCCAGATTATCGGGAGATGTGACCATAATTTGGGCAATGTAAGGCTGATTTTCTCGCGCTTGCACGCCTAGCACTTCTGGTCGCACGGGGACTTCTCGCCATCCCAGTATGGTTAAGTTTTCCGCTTTGACAACCTCTTCCACGTGCGCGATCGCTTCTGCTCGTTTTGAGGACTCTTGAGGCAAGAAAACCATCCCTACCCCTAACTGACCAACAGGTGGCATGGGAATGTTCTTTTCCTTAAACCAATGCTGGAACAATTGAAGCGGCAGTGCAGTCATCAAGCCAGCACCATCACCCGAATCCTGGTCTGCGCTACAAGCTCCGCGATGTTCCAAACAACTCAACGCTGATAGCGCTTGTTCTATTAATTGGTGAGTGCCTCGACCTTTAACATCTGCGATAAAGCCGACACCGCAAGCATCTCGTTCTTCGACAAGCCATCGAGGGCCCAGATAGAGCATTTCGCGATCGCTTTGCTGAGGGGTTTGACTTTGATTATCTGTATTCATTATTTTTCGACGATCCATACTGAATTAATCGATAGTTATTGGTTGACTAAAAAGTGAAGTGGCTGTTGTTATTGCCAATTTTTTTGGACAAATACACAATGAGATAGGATTATGAGGAAAATAAAATTAAGCCATATAGAATTAAGCCCGTTTTTTATTTAAAAAATATTTAGTTTCATCA
>CAYTUO010000085.1:11153-13141 GCA_964441015.1 uncultured Pleurocapsa sp. | reverse complement strand
GATCTAGGTCGAGATCCAAAACTCTTACTGCCATCATTTCGCGACCGTTGAAAATCCCTTTGTCTAGGAAGGGAACGGCAACAGAGGTAGTGCCTTGCGTGATAAGGTTGACTCGACCTGTTGTTGTCGTAGTATTGGGTAACGACCAACTCGCTCTAGCTTTCGGCTGAATAGCGATCGCTCCAATCCCATCGTCAGTCCCATCTTCTACACCGTTAGTTGCGCCACCATTAGTATCTTGAAGCACCCGATAGATAGAGCTACTATTAACACCCGAAGAAGTAATGTAAGAATTAGAAACGTATAATTCTGTGGAGGGCTGGGTTACAGTCGCATTAACATTCGTCGCCAGTGCAGTTGTTGTAGCCGCACCATCATGAAAATGATCGATTACAGGGAAAAGATAAAATAGCGAAGGAAACTTGGAATTATTGTTGCGGGGACTAATACTTGTTGCCAGACGAATAAATCGCTGTTCGGCTGCCTGTCGATCGTCGCTATTATTTCCATTACCATTAAGATCGCCGACAGTATTAGGATTGCCAAACCCGAAAAAATTATTTCCTGTTGCTGCATTACTGTAATCAAAACCTAGATTAATAGTATCGCCTGCGTTGTATGTTTGACCGCCATAGACAAAGCCACTGACATACTGAACTGCATATTGATACTGACCTGCTGTTGCTGGAACGTTAGCAAAACCAAAGCGGCGATCGCGAGCCACCTGTTCTTTCAAGTGTATTAACAGTGCTACCGCTCGATTAGCCGCAGGTAAAGCATTAATGTAAGTATCTGGAGTCGAACCATTAGGCAACGAGACTCCTTGCAGAGCAGTGTCTAAAGTAATTAATTCTGCTTGGTTAATAGTGTCGGTAGCAGTAGTACTAGCGTAGTTGAGATCTCGGAGATTATCTAGCTGATAAGCTAACATTCCCATTGTACAAGCCGCCGTTTGGAGCGTTGTTTTATCAGCAATGCTGAGATCGCTGTAGCTAACTGGATTTGTGGATGCATCCATCAGGCTAAAAACCTGCCGCAAGTTAGAGAAACTTCCCCACATTGTTAAAGTAGGTTCAGGATGTACGATTGTACCGGACGTTTCTTGCTTAGGAGGAAAGGCTCCATAAGGATCGCCCGCGAAACGCGCCAGATTTCTCAATGCTCTGCCCAAAGGCTGATTTGAGGCGATCGCACTCGCAAAAGTCGTATTACTCAAAACAGTTCCACTGACGGTTGGCGGATTAAATTCCCAGCCGTTAGTTCCATTACCTGTGAGGAAGTTCGTATTTGTAGGTACACCGCTACTATCGACGTTAAACGTCGTGCTATTAATAATGGTTTGCTGAGTTCCAGGGTGTGCCGTTGTTGCTAAACAAGCAATTGGGAAGTCTCGACTCGTACCCGCACTGTGATAAACGGCTGTTGCTTGGACGGCGGCAAGGTTATCGCGCATCGTTTTCCATTGACGCTGTTCGTTAGCGCGAGCAGACATTGAACTCCCAGACGCAGCATTTGTTTGGGGTGGATAAAGTGGGTCATTACTACCTTGCCATCCAAAAGCATTGCCCAACTCTAAGCGCTGTCCTACAATTACTCGCAGACCTTCTGCCCAAGCGCGTCGTTCCCAGTAACCATCCAATCCCTGAGTTTCTTTACCAACGTCTTCACCCGTACTGCTTGTCGTTACTGTAGTGGAATCTAATTTCGTTAAAACATCAGCATTCGGATCGGCCCCAGTACCCGTTTTGATAATGATATCGCCCACCTTTTTGTCAGACGGGAAACTAACGCGATCGTTATATTGGGGTTTGGGGCCATAACGGTCGTCGGCACGATAGGTATCATCTACATAAGGCGCTCTGGCTGATTGGTTGATGATTCGTCCTTCTTTATTGACTTGGCGATCTTTCCAGTCGCCATCTCTGACTTTGGTATTTTTGTCATCGCCTTTACGGTTTCGATTTTGATTGCTCGAGAAGACGACTACC
>CAYTUO010000085.1:0-11143 GCA_964441015.1 uncultured Pleurocapsa sp. | reverse complement strand
GTTTTCATTCTCGTCCGTCGGCTTAACTGAGTCTGTGGCTTGATCCAGCGTAACAGTAGGAATCGGCGTTTTGCTGTTGTACAAATCGAATCTTGAACTGCCCGTATAAGTATTCAATTTCATCGAGCCATTGATCATCTGACCCAAAAATGGCGGGGTCGTCTCGTCCCAGTTGCCGCCAATGCTGACTTCAGAGTTTTCTCTGGTGTAAAGACAAGAGTTCGGAGAGCTAATCAGATAGGCCTGAAAATTACTACTATCTCCGATAATCAAATTGCCTTCGGTGTGCATGGCTCCATTCCACCGGAAGGCGGGGCCGGGGAATATTTCTAAATCGTTGCGGAACCAAGCTCCCCATTTGTTGCCTCTATCAGCTTGGCGATCCTGCTGCATCTCTAGCGTCGCTACTGTTCTATTCGCTTGGTTGGCATTATCGACGACTAGCGCCGTGACTTGAAAGGCTCGACGCACGGTGGCGCTACTAATCGCGTCCCATCCACCTTCCGGTGCCCCATAGATATCCTGGCAGGCTGCATCGCTCGAACGAATTAGGTTGATCGGGCCGTTGCGAACTACCATTTTGTTCGCTTTCTCACTGTCGCTCCCTTTCCGGTCTACGGTTGTAACTCCGCTAGTATCTTGAGTTTTGACCAGAACCGAATAGGCAACGGTTTCTTGCTGACCATCTCCATTCGTATCGAGTTGGAACAACCAGGCATTGTCTAGGACGTTATCGTCGTTGAGATCCAGACGAGTTTCGCCTGGGAAGTCGTAGGGGTTGTCGATCGCGGAAGTACTCGGATCGATATCCTGTTTATCTGCCTTGAGATTTTTGAGCATCTCCTCTAAATCTCGATCGGAAGGCAGACCGCCTGGAAAGCGTGCATCTTGCCGAAAAAGGTATTCTAGCTTCGCTTTTGCTCGGTCAATGGCTGGCGTAGCGGCGTTGTAGATGATCTGTTGATTGCGCTCTGCTATGGTCTGAGTCGTTCGATTGACTGAGCGAAACAGTAGCGAACTAACAACCAAGGACATAATTAAGAGCAAAATGGCGATGGTCGGCAGAATGAACCCCGTTTTAGCCAAAAAGCGCTGTTTGCTAAACAGTGGCAAGAAACGAGGTCGTCTAGAAGCAAAGTGTTTTTTTTCCTTTGTCTGTAGGAATGACATTGGGATGGTTAGCAACACCCCAAAAGAATGCAAAAATCGCATTAGCAGCCGTAAAAGCTGCTCTATCCCTTTGCCCATCGTGACCGATGATTTTTGGTGCGATCGCTTCTGGAATGGTTTACCTCGTTTTTGACCTGACATAGCCTTTTTCTCGCTAGAGATGAGTTAGAGATTTGCGATATCGAAATTTATCGAAAGTTAATTTTAGAAATCGTTTATTTTATGTCGTAACAGTTATTGGGTTAACTGATCAACCGGAGATCCACGCACTCAGCTATTTTCCTTCTGATAGAGTTTCTCAGTAATTTCCTAGAGGAATTCTGGATGGCTCTAACAAAAAATTGACAAACAGGCTCTCAATACACGCCCAGTATTAGCTTACCCATCTACTCGAAAAAACTTAACAAAGGAACAAAGCAACTAAGCTGTCAGGCATCTAAATTACTATTGAGACGGGAAGTGTGGGAAGTGTGGGAAGTGTGGGGAGTGTGGGGGGACAAGGGGAAGGGATTACAGTTTGCTCTTCTTTCTTCAAACAATACAATTTAAATGCGTAACAGTTTACCCGCGAGCAAAGGAACAAAGCAACTACCCGCGAGCAAGATGCTCGCACTACTTATGACTCAATAACTGGTAAACAATTCTTCCCGACGCGAATTACGAATTACGAATTACGAATTAACTAATTTACTGCTTGAACCAAGGGGCTAGTTGCAGGAAAGTCTGTGCGGGAATTGCCCAACTCAATTGGCTCATTCTCTCTTGCATAGTCTTGGAAGCCACAGATCCATCCTGAAAGACATAGGGATTGCCCCACAGAGGATATTTATGTATTCCATTAATGCCGATAACTTCGCCCCGACGATTGAGCAGGGGCCCCCCACTCATTCCCTTACGAACATCGTTGGTGTAACCGATTTGATAGCCTCCTGCAAACGTTTTCTGGGCGATCTCACTAATCGTACCAGAGGTAAAGGAAAATCCCCTCGCTAGGGAATGTGTCTGGGCTTCAAAGGGAAATCCCGCCGCAAATGCGGTTTCTCCTGGAGTGGGTTTGGCTGACGAGGACACAGAGGCGACTGAGTAGTGGTTGTCGCTCGTAAATTGTAATACACCTAAATCGCGATCGCCAAACTCTCCAGCATGAATTTGTTTGGCTTGATGAATTTGACCGTCAGGCGTTTCTATTTGATAAGATTTTTTTTGAGCGAAGGAGAGAACGTGCTGGTTGGTGAGAACGGTATAGACGTTGCCTTGTTGGTGAATCAAAATTCCCGATCCCCAGCTTTGAGCAGAGATAACTTTTACCGTAATCGAACGAGCCTGCTGGCGCAGTTGGACTAGGGAGGGGAAAGTCTTACCGTTAGGACTGAGGGGAAAAAGTCTTGGTGAGGAAAGATTATTCGGATGCGAGCTAACTTGTTCTGTGGCGCGATCGCCGGATGCAACCGTTACAGTTGACAGTACGGTTAAGATGCTGCTTACAGTTGCGATCGCTATTTGAAACCACCTATTCATTCTCTAATTTCAGTAGAAAAAGTTCAGAGACCCTACACTTAGAATAACTCCCGTTGCCAATAAACATAAAATTCCGGCGATTCCCGCTAGGGGTTGTCCTCCTAATCCCGTCATCCAAGGGTTTCCTTTACCTGTATAGGCGAGCAATTTAGCTGAATCTATCGACGCTAGTCCCCAAATCCATCCGGCATGAAGTCCGCAGGCTAATCCCAGACTTCCTCGATCAACTAATCTGGCTCCCACTAATACCATACCCATCAGCCACAAACCAGGTAACTGAGGAATGGTCTGCTTTCGTTCCCAAATGAGGTGCAATAGAGCAAAGATAGTGCTAGAAAAAATAGCAGCTACGAGCGTTGAATAGTTTTGTTGGAGTTCGTTGACTAAAAATCCGCGAAAAATGAATTCTTCTGTAATTCCTATCCACAATCCCAAGGCTAGTAAGGGAAGAATCAGCGATCGCAGTTGAGGCCAATTTTCTCTTTGCCATTGTATCCAACCGAGGGAGCCTTCGACCGCAAAAACAATCACTAACCCCCCAACGCCTAATCCCAATCCCGTTACGAGAGAAAGAAAAAATTTTGGTTGCCAAGTTAATCCATAATCAGCAAAAGACGCTCCCTCAACTCTAGCTGCTCCCCAAACAATCAAAGGCGCGATCGCGTATAAAGAAGCTACTAGCGGGAGCTTTATTTCTGGTGTTAGAGGTTTAGTCTGATTCCACTTGAGTTGCCAGGCGAGGGGAATTGCTACAGGCAACCACGCGATCGCCCATATTATTACAAATACCGTGACTTTGAGTAGAGAGTTTTCCTTAGCTAACCACTCTAACCAAAAATTGAGATCGAATTGCCAATTTAGGGTTGCAAAATCAAGGTATGAATTAAGTTGCATGAGTTAAGGTAAGTAGGAGATAGGGAGACGAGGGAGTGTGGGAAGTGTGGGAGGTGTGGGGAGATAAGGGGGACAAGGAAGAATCTTGTACAGACGTTGCAGTGCAACGTCTGTACGACTCTGATTTTAGCTAGTGCAGCAGAAGCCCCGCACTCTACCCGTTAGGGTGAGTGTCGGGATGAATGCGTGCGAGAAGAGGAGCGTTCCCTAACCAATGTGCGAAGCACGAGGGAGGGGGACAGCGACGAAACGAGCAAATCTCTCATGCCGCTAGTCGGGCGCGTTTTGGCTTTCAATGTACTGACGTAGAACCGAAACAGTTACGCCACCGCATGAAGCAATGAAATATGACTCATTCCAAAGCACGTCTTTCCAGTACACATTATTTCCCGAATACAAGTCTGGTTATACGCATAACCAGAAAAGCTTGAATTCAAGAGCGGGTAACGCGACTCGAACGCGCGACATTCAGCTTGGGAAGCTGACGTTCTACCACTGAACTATACCCGCAATTGGCTATTCTAGATTTTGGATTAATCTCTTAATTATAATATTTTTCTGGGCGAGAGATTAACTGATTGAGCGTCGCTTCCATTACTGCTGTACTTTGACCGAAAACAGTAAACATCAATGCTTCCCGATAAACTCGCTGTCAATCTACTGACAAATTTGGTCAATTTGGAGGGAATGAAAGTTAAAGATTTTCGTTTAACAGAAGGGGTAGGAATCATTATAAAGATAGAAAACCAAAAAAATGGATAATAATAGCACCTTTTAGCAGATTGTAGCAATAATAAGCTATAATCAAACTACCCTTTTTTTTAAAAAAAAGGTTCATGAAGTTATTAATTTATCAACAATAAGTCAGTTAACCATTGATAACCATGTCCTCAGATCGATCCCAAGAACCACAGCCACATTCTAGCCTAGAAGAAATTCGCGCTGTACGCCTCGAAAAAGTCGAACAACTAAAGAAATTGGGATTGAATCCTTATGCTTATAAATGGAAATCGACTCATCATGCAGCAGAATTGCAAGAAAAATATGCCGATCTTGGCAATGAAGAAGAAGTTGAGATAGAAGTATCTGTTGCTGGGCGAATTATTGCCCGTAGAATTATAGGTAAACTAGCGTTTTTTAATCTCCAAGATGAGACGGGAACGATTCAACTTTATTTAGATAAGAAAAGAATTCAGGAAAAAATGGCAGACGTGCCTAATGCCTTTAATAACCTGACAAAACTATCAGATACTGGAGATATTTTAGGAGCGAAAGGAACGATTAAACGAACCAAAACTGGAGAACTGTCTGTTTGTGTTAACGAATATGAGATTCTGACGAAATCTTTGTTACCTTTGCCGGATCAATGGCATGGGTTAACCGATATAGAAAAACGCTATCGTCAGCGCTATGTCGATCTCATTGTCAATCCAGAAGTTCGGCAAACTTTTCGTCGTCGTGCCCAAATTACTGCTTCAATTCGTCGCTATTTAGAACAGCAGGAATTTATTGAAATAGAAACCCCCGTTCTTCAAAGCGAAGCAGGCGGTGCAGAAGCGCGTCCATTTATTACCTATCACAATACTTTGGACATGGATTTATATCTCCGCATCGCCACAGAATTGCATTTAAAACGATTGATTGTTGGGGGTTTTGAAAAAGTTTTTGAACTCGGACGAGTCTTTCGTAATGAAGGAGTTTCTAGCAAACATAATCCTGAATTTACCATGATTGAGGTTTATCAGGCTTATACTGACTATTACGATATGATGCTGCTGACAGAGAATATTATCACTACCGCAGCCCAAGAAGTTTTAGGGACTCTTAAGATTAATTATCAGGGACAAGAAGTCGATCTGACAACTCCTTGGCGACGAGTGACTATGTACGAATTAGTACAGGAAAAAACAGGGGTAGATTTCCAGAAATTTAAAACATTTGAAGAAGCCAAAACAGCAGTACAAAAAGCAGGCATTGAAGTGCCAAAAGATTGTGATTCTCTCGGAAAACTACTGAATGAAGCGTTTGAACAAAAAGTAGAAGAAACGTTAATTCAGCCTACTTTTGTGCTAGATTATCCTGTCGAAATTTCCCCCCTTACCAAACCCCATCGATCGCAACCAGGATTAGTAGAACGATTTGAATTATTTATTGTTGGACGGGAAACAGCAAATAGTTATTCGGAATTAACCGATCCGATCGATCAGCGCGAAAGATTGGAAGGACAAGCTGCCAAAAAAATAGCAGGAGACTTAGAAGCAAACAGCGTCGATGAAGATTTCCTAGCAGCACTAGAATATGGAATGCCTCCTACTGGTGGGTTAGGAATTGGAATCGATCGCTTGGTGATGTTATTAACCAATTCTGCTAGCATTCGGGATGTCATTGCCTTCCCGTTACTCAAGAGTCATAGTGCAGTCATTAAATCCTTTGACTACGATCCCCAAAAGAAAATTCTGAGGGTTGAATTTGCTAGCGGCAGTGTTTACAAATATCACGACATCCCCGAATCCCTTTATAAAGAGTTGCAAAATGCTCCTTCAAAGGGTCAATATTTTAATGCTCAAATTCGGGATAAATTTGGCTTTGATCGCGAAGTTTAGGACACAACCAACGGCACTCAAACTTGCTGGCGGTAATTACCCGCATTTCTCCTGGGCGAATGGATGCCATAACATGACGCGATCATCACGAGATCTACATCTCCAACGGATCTATCCCTGTCTCACAGATTTGATGAATCTTCTCGCCAATTTGAAATTCATAATTTTGTTGTCATAATCTTGACATTCCCGCCTCGAATGCTACAAAAACGTATATGAAAGAAACATAAAACACAGGAGAAAACGGGTGAAATATGAAATCTCCTATAAACCCACCTTTGCAGCGCTATTTATCAGTCTAGAGCCGAAAGAACAGATCGTTGCTGAAGCTGGGGCAATGGTTAGCATGGATGCCAAACTGTCCATGAAGACCGAGTTTTCGGGCAGCTTCTTACAGGCAGTGTTGAGGAAATTTTTTGGGGGCGAATCCCTATTTGTTAATATATTTACCAATAATACCGATCGCCCTCTTCAGTTGGTACTCACTCAATCGGTTATCGGCGATATCGAGTGCATCAATTTAGCCGACCTTAACCAGAAGAAAATATGCTTTCAACCAGGAGCTTTTATCGCTCATACGCCTGGAGTCAAGATGGGCGTTCATTGGGCTGGATTTTCGAGTTGGTTTGCGGGAGAAGGCTTGTTTAAATTAGAACTGAGCGGTCGAGGAGAAGTCTTTTTTGGCGCGTATGGCGGTTTAACGCCAAAACGGATTAGGGGCGAATTTATCGTCGATAGCGGTCATTTGGTGGCTTACGAGCCAAACATTAGCATGAAAATCGGTTTAGCTGGCGGGTTGGTCGGTTCGGTGACTTCTGGGGAAGGATTGGTCAATCGACTTTCTGGAGACGGGACGATCTACTTGCAGTCCCGCAGCGTCGATGGATTAGTCCGATTTTTGCGCTCGAAAGTGCGTTGAACTGGAGATAATGAATGGATATCGAACTACGACAACAACCCGATAGCGCGATCGCCCGCGTGACCCTAGACGCAGGGGAAGAGTTAGTCGCCCAAGCAGGAGCAATGGTGGCGATGAACGGCTTCATCAATGTCAATACAACGCTGCGACAGGGGAAAGGCGGCGGCATCGTCGGCGGACTCAAGCGAATGCTGGCGGGAGAGTCCCTATTTCTGAGCATTTTCCGTTCTCCCAAATCAGGCGGTGAGGTATTTCTCGCCCCAAAAATGATGGGCGATTTGCTTCTCTACAACATGACGGGCAACGAATTAGTCGTTCAATCGACTTCCTATCTTGCTAGCGCTTCAGACGTGGACATCGAATTGGGATTTACCGGTTTCAAATCGGTCTTTTCGGGCGAATCAATCTTTTGGTTGCGCGTGACAGGTCGCGGTCCCATGTTGTTGTCCTCGTTTGGCGGCATTTATTGCATCGATGTCAGCGACGAATACATCGTCGATACGGGTCATATTGTTGCTTTTGAGAGAACTTTAGACTACCAAATTTCCAAACCGCCAGGGTCGAGTTGGTTGAGTACATTCTTGGGCGGAGAAGGATTTGTCTGTCGCTTTCACGGACGCGGTAAAGTTTACTGTCAAACTCACAATCCTGGCGCTTTTGGTTCTCTGGTCGGTTCTCAGTTACCGCCTCGATAAACCGTTTCTATTTGAGAAATAACGATGTCAGAAATTGCTTACAAAATCGAACACGCCCCCGCTTATGCTTTCCTCATTCTCGACTTAGCGCCCAATGAAACGGTGTTGGTCGAATCCTCGGCGATGGCAGCGATGGACTCTTGCATCAAAATGAAATCGAAAGTCAAAGGGGGATTGATGAAAGGACTCGGCAGAATGCTAGGAGGCGAATCGCTATTCCTAAGCGAATTTACTGCCCAAGGCAAGCGTGGAGAACTTTATCTTTCCCCTGGTGTACCGGGAGATATTCAACATTACACCCTCAACGGCAATAAAGCTTTAATGGTACAGTCTTCTGGCTTTGTCGCTTGCAGTCCGACTGTAGAAATGGATTCTAAGTTTCAAGGATTTAAAGGGTTTTTTAGCGGAGAATCTTTGTTTCTATTGCGCGTAACGGGTCGAGGAGACTTTTGGTTTAGTTCATACGGGGCAGTGGCACAGATTGATGTCGATGGAGACTACGTAGTCGATACGGGTTACGTCGTTGCTTTTGAAGATACTCTAGAATATAGCGTCGAAACGATTGGTGGTCTATCGTTTAAAAATTTAAGAACTGCCATCTTGGGCGGAGAAGGTTTAGTTTGCCGTTTTTGCGGTCAAGGGCGCTTGTGGATTCAGTCGCGCGATCTCTATCCGCTTTTGAATTTTTTAAATGCCTTTCGTCCTACGAAAAGCTGATGAGCGAGCCACAATACAGCAGTCGCAATCCTCCTACTAGTAACCGCCAGCTACTCATTCTGGCAGGAATATTTATTGGATTTGTTGCTTTAATTATCTGGGCGAGCGCGTGGTTGCTCAATATTTTAATCTGGTTAATTCCTCCGAGTGTAGAACAACAATTAGGAACGGTTGTCGTGCCAATTTACGAACAACAATCACAAAAATCGCCCGTTCAAGATACGTTAAACCAACTGCTCGATCGCCTGGAATCTCGCCTTCAAGCTGAAGAAAAAAAGATAGAAATTATCGGGTTTTGTACGTGCCCGATAAAACGATTAATGCCTTAGCAATTCCAGGGAATGTGGTGATTATCTATCGGGGATTAATCGAGGAAATGGAATCGGAAAACGAGTTAATGATGGTATTGGGGCACGAATTAGGACATTTTGCCCATCGCGATCATTTGCGCGGTTTGGGACGGTCGTTATTGTTTAAAGCAGCGATCGCCTATTTTTTAGGAGATACGGGAGGATGGGGCGCGATTGCCGCTTCAGCAGCAGAATCGATTGGCAACGCACAATATTCTCAATCTCAAGAACGTCAAGCCGATGAATTCGGTTTGGAGTTGTTAAATAAAACCTACGGTCATGTTGCTGGAGCGACGGATTTTTTGGCTAGGCTGAGTCAAAAACAAGGAGTCGATTGGGCAATTTTATCAGCGCATCCAGCACCGCGATCGCGCGTCAAACATTTAGAACAGTTAATTAAAAAAGAGAACTATCAAATCCAATCGCGATCGCCTCTTCCACAAACCTTAAATGATTAAGGCATCCATTCGACGGCTGTTGCTCTTCTGAATCGAGCAGCTTCCAGGCTTCTGTACTAAGTTAAGATCTGATCGAACGTTAGAGATTGAGCAATAAATAATTTTACTGTGTTAGTTTCGCTAATGTAACTCCTTATTTAATGCAGCAGTTATGGTTGCCTGCTTTAATTTTGCTCTCCAGTTTAATTGGAATTTCTGTTGCTGGCGGGTTGGGAGTTAAGTATTTAATGAGCATCAAGAAGAACTGGCAGTTAAGAGTTATTTATGAAGATAGTCAAGAAGAGCAAATTCGCTTTTTAAGGAATCAACAGAGTATTGCGATCGGAGATGACATTGAATGTCCTGGAGCGGAAGTAAGAGGGTATTTAAAACGAGATAAAAATAAACTTTATCTTGAACCGATTTCACAAAACTTACCAATTTATTATCAAGGACGAGAAATTACTAAACGTCAGCCCTTAAATCGATGCGGACAAAGGTGCGAGCAAAGTTTCTGGGTTGCGGACGGGTAATACTTATCACGGAGAAGATATTCTATTCCGCGATGCCGAAAAAGTTGTCCCGACAATGAGCAGTCAAGAAGTTAACGATTTAGCGCAAGGTTTAGAGAAGCGATCGCTTTATGAAAGAGAAGGGCCTTACGACCATATTGGTAACTGGTTTGCACCACAATTGGCGTTCCGATCGCGAGGGGAGAGATATTTTTACACTCAAATTAGAAGAAGCTACTCAAGAAAATAGTAAGACGTTTAATCAGACTCTCAATGCTTGGAAAAATCAACTAGAACAACGAATTTTAGCTTGTCAAAATCAGAGCGATCGCCAAAATCTCATGCAACAATTACCAGGCGATTTTCGCTCTCAGTTCCGTAAAGTTCAACCAGGAGAAACCGAGACTAAAAGAGGAATATGGCTGACAAGTTTACAGCAATCAAGTTCTCGAATTACCACAAAATTTCAACAGGATATTAGACAATTTTTAAGCGAGCTTTTGAATCCCGCGAATGTCGATTTTTCGTTAAGCAGTACTCGTAGTTGGTTAGAAGCATTACTAACTGAATTGAATCAATATCAAAGAAATTTAGAAGAAAAACTTCAAAATATTAGTAATTTTATTCAAGTCATCGGTCATTTAGAAAATTGGGATGATTTGTTCATGACTCTCGTTTCCTGTCGTTTTTTCCTATTGACAGATTAATGGAACGAGAGCTTTTTTAATTCTGTTCGCGATCGCGAGCTAGTTATTTCTGACTTTTCAGACATCCTCTGACTTTTCAGACATCCTCTTAGATTTTTTCCTGTCTGGCAAGCTTTCTTTGTTCGAGATAGCTTTTGTGAAACATCCACTGGCTATCTTTGACAAATCCCCAATCTCTGACCTTAAAACCCCTAAAAAATAACGTCCAAGCGCCATCCGATCCCTCTGGAATTTCTAGTCGGTGCAACGATTGAGGGGAACTGATGCGAAAATGTCCAATGCCTCGCCAAAATCTGCCTTTTGGTGTTATTTCCCAATAACCGCCTTTTAAAATTAATGTTGCATACCACCAGGGATGATCGTGAAGGTCATCAGGGTCGCTCAAACAAATTTTGTGCAACATAATATTAAAGGGAAGATCTCGTGCATTTTCTTCCTCGACAACTTTATCCTTGAACAATAAATAATAACGATACATATAAGGTTGTACGTTGTCTCGGTCGTAAATAATACGCATACGACCCAGTTTTTCTAGCAACTTCAAGAACATAATTAAAATTGGTGGCTTATCAGTTATCAGTTATCAGTTATCAGTTATCAGTTATCAGTGTCAGGAGTTCA
>CAYTUO010000084.1:0-13168 GCA_964441015.1 uncultured Pleurocapsa sp. | reverse complement strand
TGGCCCAAAACTGTCCCAAGTTCGAGTATGGAGTGCCAGATAGCATGGCAAAATTGCGGCTGTATTGGAATATGCTCAGGCGCAACTATCCCGACAAAATATTTATCCTCGTTTTTGATGAAAATGTTGTCGAGTCAGAACGCAAAGGATTTTCTCCAGTCTTTTTAGAAAGCCTCAGTAAATTTGAGGGAACGATTGGTGTCGTCACCGAACAACCTGTGGATAAGCTCAAACAATTTTCGCCAAAAGATCCTCAGTTAGTGAAAGCGATCGTCAAGTGGATCGAGGAACAAAGCCAAGACATACTCGCCGATGAGATATCGTAAGTAGCTGGTCATAATTAAACTTAGGATGAGCATAGCTCATCTAAACCCTAGAATCAAAGTAGGTACTCACAGAGGGATAGAGACGGCAATTGAGCTACCGAAACGGTGGGTTTCGTCGGGTTAACAAAGGACGGGGAGGTTTTTGAGACAAATCCTGCTTCACCCAAAAATCGTTATAGGCATGGAGTCCGTGTTCGCTGATATCGAGTCCTTTGAGTTCTGCATCGAAGGAAACCCTCAAACCCACTATCCTTTTGATCGATAACCAGGCCAGCCAACTCAAAACCATAGTCATCAAACTGACAGAGGCAATCCCTAGCAGTTGGACAAACAGTTGCCTGAGACCTGCAAGACCCCCTCCAAGCAACAATCCTCTAGCAGGGCCTTCTTCATAAAGAACGAAATTGGGATTGAGATTAATACCAGGCCCGAAGGCAAACAGCGCAACCGCAAGCGTTCCCCAGATGCCTCCTATCAAATGGACAGAAATTGCCCCAACGGGGTCATCGATTTGTAACTTATCGAAAAAGTCTACAGAAAAAACGACGATCACGCCAGCGACCAATCCAATGACACCTGCCCAACCAATCGTCACAAAGCGACAAGAGGCAGTAATCCCGACTAAACCTGAGAGAACACCATTAATCGTCACCGACAAATCTGGCTTGCCAAAATACCACCAAGAGGTCAAAGTCGCGGCAATTCCTCCCGTAGCGGCCGCCATATTGGTAGTCAGGAGAAGGTGGGTAATGACATTGGGATCGGCTTCCAGCGTAGAACCTGGATTGAAACCAAACCAGCCAAGCCAGAGAATGAAGCAACCTAGCGTTGAAGTGGTCAGGTTATGACCGGGCAAAGACAAGTACGTATTATTTTGATATTTACCAAGGCGCGGCCCTAGAAGAACTGCCCCTACCAAAGCTGCCCAGCCTCCTACGGAATGAACGGCCGTCGAACCCGCAAAATCCCAGAATCCCAGATCGGATAGCCACCCATTCCCCCAAATCCAGTGTCCTGTAATGGGATAGGCAATGCCAGCCAGAAATAGACTGAACAGAAAAAACGCCAAAAATTTAATCCGTTCGGCAACCGCGCCAGACACAATCGTTGCTGAGATTCCAGCAAATACCAATTGAAAGAAAAATTTAGCTTGCAGAGGGATTCCAGCCCAAGCAAGAGAACTGTATACGCCTTGATAGGAGACTTCCGTACTGGGACTGTTATCCGTACCGCTTAGAAAAAAACCGCTCGTGCCAATAATTGAGTTGCCATCGCCAAACATCAACCCAAATCCCACTGCCCAAAAAGCAACGGTAGATAAGGCAAAGACGATCAAATTTTTGGACAAGATGTTGACCGCATTTTTTTGGCGACAGAACCCAGATTCTAGCATGGCAAAGCCTGCATTCATAAAAAAGACCAGACAGCCTGCAAACACAACCCAGATCGTGTCTAGTCCGATTTTGAATTCTTGTTTAATTGCTTCTAGTTGGGCAGAATCTAGAGATTGAGCGACGGCGATCTCAATCCCCATCAACCAGATCGCGGCTACTAAGAAAAAACAAGCTTGCCAACGCAGGGGTAGAAGTAATCGGTGGTCTGAGAGCTTCAATTTATCTCGTTTTTACCCGGATATGCGAAATTATATCAGTTCGTTTTCGGAAATCAGGCCAGCGCTACTGTAGTTACCAGATGAATCGTCATTTCTTTTCGCTTAGGAGAACTTTTGATGTCCTCGTTACCAACAGCGCTACTTCACAGCAAGCTAAACAATCTTTACAGAATCTTCATAGAGAATCATAGCCAAAAATTAGATAGTAGAAATGTGGGGGAAAGACTAACCATACACTAAAAGCTGTCTGTCAAGTTAAGAAAAAAATTAACAAAAGAAATCTTCTCATTGCATAAAAAGTAAAAAGCTACTCCAAGTAAATACCAGAATGCTCAAATCTAGGATATTCCGATGGCGGATCTAGTTTTGCTTCCCTATTTTTCCTTGACGACTTGTGAGGGAGGTAAATGGCTTAGTTAAAAAACAACTGTAAAAAGTTAAAAAAAGTTTATGGGAGTGACAAATGAACCCTTTGATCGATGGTTCAGACGCTGGTTTGAAGGGAGTCAAGGATGAAACAGGATTCAGAAACACAAAAAATACAGCCATCAATGACTAGGGAAGAGGCTTCGCCAGTCTTGCCTTTACTTTTACAGCACTTTAGTGGCGATCGCCAGGTTGCTGAACTGCTCTCGGATTTAAGCAAGCGCTTTGAGATTTGCGAACTTGACTTAGGAGATCCGCTTGTCAGTCTACCAAGCGACAAAAAAAATACTGTTCCAGATGAACAGAAGACTCAGGATTTCTACCTAATTTGTCAAGGAAAAGTCCGATTGCTGAGTTTCGATCCCCAAAAACGACGAGAGGTGACCGCTCAGTTGTTGGCAGAAGGAGAAACTATCGGTGCTGACTCTCTATTTTGCGAATCCATCTTGCCTTACCGAGCGATCGCGGCGACAGAGCGGGTTCGAGTGGCGCGAATATCGGCAGACAAACTGCAACCTTGGCTAGAAAAACTTCCCGAACTCAAGGAAAACTGGCTGGCAGCGGCTAAAAATCGGCAAGCTCTTCTATTTTTCAAAACCTTAACCGAATGGCGATCGCTATCGAGTCACCGACTGCACAACATCTTGCCCTATGTAGTAGAGAAAAAGATTGCGGCAGGAGAATCTCTCGACGAAGAGGGACATTTCTGGCTCTTAAGCGGTCAGATTAAAGATCGACCCTTAGAAATTGGCAGTTCTTGGGGATATCCAGACGCTAGTCTAGCAGGCGCGGTTGCTCAAACCGATTTATGGGTATACCAGCTAGCTCAAAAGGATTGGGATACCGTAAAAGGTATTTTAGCACAAAAAACCCCCGTTTCGCGGCGCAAAGAAGAGAATTATTCGTCTCCTCCACCTCTAGCACCGCCGTCGCCTCTTCCTCTTCCGAATACTGTAGAACCCAAGCTTGACTTTCCTAAACCTCCCAAACATAGTTTGAGACTGTGGAGTCAGTACCCTTTTTTCGAGCAACAAAGCGCTGCGGACTGCGGAGCAACTTGCTTGAAGATGGTTAGCCAATATTGGGGCAAAAGCTTAAATCTCAACTTCCTTCGCAATTTAACCGGAGTCGGGCGATCAGGATCGTCCCTAAAAAGCTTGGCTAAAGCGGCTGAAACCTTGGGATATCAGGCACGACCCGTGCGAGCAAGTTTAAACAGTCTCGTCAATCAAAAAAATCCTTGGATCGCCCACTGGCAAGGCGATCACTATGTTGTGGTTTACCGACTTAAAGGCAATAAAATTCTCGTTGCCGACCCAGCACGTGGCAAACGTCTCCTGTCTCGTTCCGATTTCCTGGCGGATTGGACGGGATATGCGCTGCTGCTAGATCCCACGGAACGCTTGCAATCGCTGAAAAGCGAAAAACCCTCTCTGGGGAAATTTTTGGGGTTGCTGTTTCCCTATCGGTCGCTGACCGTACAAATTATTCTGACTTCTTTACTCATTCAGGTGTTTGGGCTGCTCAGTCCTCTGTTTACCCAAATCATCCTCGATCACGTGGTGGTCAACAAGAGTCTGAGTACGCTCCACGTTTTTGCGATCGGCGTTCTGCTCTTTGGGATTTGGGGGATTATTTTATCGGGAATTCGGCAGTATTTGCTGAGCTATTTGGCTAATCGTTTGGATCTGACGATGATTAGCGGCTTTATCCGTCATGCCCTCATGTTGCCGCTCAAGTTTTTTGAAGACCGCCATGTGGGAGACATCATCACGCGGGTTCAAGAAAACCAGAAGATCCAGCGTTTTCTAATCGGTCAAGTCGTGTTGGCATGGCTAGATTTCCTGATGGGGTTTATCTATTTGGGATTGATGCTCTACTACAACTGGCAACTGACGCTGTTGGTGATCGCCATCATTCCTCCCATCGCGATTTTGACGTTGGCTGCTACGCCTTTGTTACGCCAGGTTTCGCGGGAAGTGTTTAACAGAGCGGCAGAACAAAACTCCTCCCTAGTAGAAACGATTACGGGGATCGGAACGGTCAAAACCACTGCTTCTGAACGGGAGTTGCGCTGGCGTTGGGAAGAACATTTAACCGGGTTTTTAAATGCCCAGTTTCGCGCTCAAAAATTGGGAATTAACCTGCAAACGGCGGGTAGCTTAATCAACTCCTTGGGCAGCACAGGTTTGCTCTGGTATGGAGCGATGTTAGTGATTGACGACCAGCTAACCATCGGTCAGTTTGTTGCCTTTAATATGCTCATCGGGAAAGTCCTCAGCCCCGTTCTCTCGCTGACCAATCTTTGGGACGAACTGCAAGAAGTCTTAATTTCTGTAGAACGACTCAATGACGTTTTCGCGACCGAACCCGAAGAAATGCCCGAAAAGCCATTGCTGGTTTTGCCACCCATCCGAGGCGAGGTGCGGTTTGAAAATGTGACATTTCGTTACAACCCAGATGATGATCGCAACGTCCTGCAAAATATCTCCTTTGAGGTAAAACCCGGACAGTCGATCGCGATTGTCGGTCGAAGCGGTTCGGGCAAGAGTACTTTAGTCAAGCTATTGCAAGAGCTATATCACCCTAGTAGCGGGCACATCTGGATCGACGGACACGATCTCCGTCACGTTTCTCCCCAATCGTTGCGATCGCAACTCGGTGTCGTTCCCCAAGAGTGTTTCCTCTTCTCTGGAACGATTTTGGAAAACATTACCCTCTATCGACCGGAATATAGCTTGGAGGAGGCGATCGAAGTCTCTAAACTCGCAGAAGCTCATCCTTTCATTCAATCGATGCCGTTGGGATACAACACCAAAGTCGGGGAGCGCGGGGCCAACCTATCTGGCGGACAGAGACAGCGCATTGCGATCGCTCGGGCCTTATTGGGAGAGCCAAGGATTCTCATTCTAGATGAAGCCACCAGTTCCCTCGATACCGAGTCGGAACGGCGATTCCAACAAAATCTCGCTCGTCTGAGCCGCGATCGCACGACGTTTATTATTGCTCACCGCCTCTCGACCGTGCGTAATGCTGACTGCATCCTGGTCTTGGATCTCGGCATTCTAGTTGAACAGGGAACCCATGAAGACTTAATGAAACAACAAGGACTTTATTATCACTTGGCACAGCAGCAACTCAATCTCTAATTTTGAAGGCTGCTAGTACCGCATACTTCTAAGATGAGGAGTTGAAAACTATCAAAATATATCCATTAAATTTTCTATTTTTCAATTAAATTTAAGCCCTGAATATAGAAAAATTGCAAAAGATTATTTTGATTTTTTTTGCAAGACTTTTTTGCGTTTTTTTTCTTTAAAAAAATTGAAAAATTTAACAAAAAAAAATTGCCAAATTGGCAGTTAGATATGAAAAATAATTGTAGAATTAGTCTAGTCCAGTATCCGTAGATATACGTAATACTGGCTTGATCAGTTCAAATGAACTCAGGAAAAACCAGGAAATTTATCCCGAAAAATCTTTAAAATCTCACTATGATTTAAACTAGCGCTTGCCTGATTGAAAAGAACTAAACAAACAAGCAAGGGATTGTGAAAGAATCTGAAGCAAAAAAGATAAAAAACTACATCTATCTAAAGTAGGAAAGACCAATGACTATCTCTTCATTCTCAAACCCCAACTAAAATTTTTTAAATTGTTTCCTAACACGCTATTTGATATGTCCTTGAATAAGCAAAAGGAATGAATTGAGGTAGTAGTAAGACTTTTCTACTCGGCATGACCTAAACTGAGCGCGATCGCAACTCCAGCTAAGTCAATCTCTGAGTAAGGAGCAAAGGATTATGAAATTTTCCCCTGAATCATCCGAAAAGAGCGAGTCTGCTGCTGAAGTACTAGGCAGCAACAGCCCAAAACTTCCGTCCGATCTACCGACTGAAAAGATGGAAGTGACTTCTCAAAAAGAATCAACTTCGCTCTATGGAGGAGTGGCAGGATCGACCATTTCAATACCTGGGCTTCCTACCCCCTCAACTTCCCCAATTCCGAGAGCTTCATCGGGAGCAGATAGCAAAAGCAAAACCGCAGATCCCAAGACAACTCGATGGTCTCCCTCAGTTCAAACCCTTCTAGAGCAGCCCCCCGCCACGCTACCCCAGCGCCTGCTCCTGGGCGGAATAGCATTCTGTGCAATTTTTGGGGGATGGGCTTGGTTTGGACACATAGAAGAAGTGGGTAAAGCGACGGGGAGGTTAGTACCAGAGGGAGAAACCTACAAAATCCAGCCGCTCGAAATCGGCAAAGTGAGCCGCGTTATGGTAGAGGAAGGGCAGGCAGTGAAAGCCGGACAAGTGCTAGTGGAACTCGATACGGAACTGGCACAAAAAGAAATTGACCGCCTCCAGGAAATGCTCAGGGCATACCAAAACGAGATAGCGCAAAAACAAAGCTTGCTCGAACGAGTCGAGATGGAAGCCCAAACCCGTGCCGCGATCGCCAAAGCCGAAGAACTGGCACAAAAATCAGCGATCGCCCTGGCCAAAGAAAAAGCGAACACCACTTACCAACTCCTAGCCCAACAGCAATCAGAAGCAACAGCCTATCGCTCCAGACAAATCCGCTTAAAACCCCTTTCCAACAGAGCCGAAGAGCGTCTCGATCAACTAACTGCGGAAATGGCAGCCCACCAGAAGCGACTAGAACGTTTAAAGCCACTGGAAGAAGAAGGTGCAGTGTCCCAAGAATACATTTTTCAGGCGGAACAGGCATTGCGAGAAACGCAGCAGCGAATTACCCAAACCCAACTGCAAGAAATTACCAGCGTTAACGAGCAGCTATTTCAAGCCGATCAATCTTTGAGGGAGCTAGAGTCTCGCATCACTCAAAACAAAGGCGAACTCGCAACAGCCTACAAAGAAGCCGAGCAGCTTGAGGCACAGTTGATGCAAAAACAAGCGCAAGCCCGCACGACTGAGCTAGAAGCTCAACAGAAAATCCAACAACTCCAACTTGAAATTGCTCAGACACAAGCAAAATCGGCAGAAACCAGAAATCTGTTAATCACCGCCCAAGCCAAACTGAAAAACAACTATCTCAGAGCTACCGTCGATGGCATTGTCCTCTCCCTCAACCTTAAAAATCCAGGCGAGGTAGTAGAAGCCGGAAAAACCGTTGCCGAAATTGCCCCCAATGGCGTACCGCTCGTCCTCTCAGCCGTCCTACCCAACCAAGAAGCAGGTTTTGTCAAAACTGGAATGCCCGTGAAGGTTAAGTTAGATGCTTATCCTTATCAAGACTATGGCATTATTTCCGGTCAAGTAAACGGACTCTCTGCGGATTCTAAACCCGACGAAAAGTTGGGACCCGTCTATCGAGTAGAAGTCAAACTGGAGCGAGACTATGTGACAGATAAGCAACAAAAGATTGAGTTCAAAGCGGGTCAAACAGCCACCGCAGAGATCGTCATTCGTCGCCGCCGTATTGCTGATATTTTATTAGATCCAATTCGGCAGATCCAAAAAGACGGCATTAATCTCTAGAACTGACATCGTGGAGGAGAAAATATCACCATGAATCAACATTTTGCTTACAGCCAAACCAAACAGACCAAAGCTATGACTAACGAACAGTTCGAGCAAATCGTTGACTCTATTCTTGCTGGAAAATATTCTTGGGCTTGCGTTCTGATTCTGCGCTTCGCTGGCTATAACCCTCTTCACTACATTCCTTACCGTACCTATAACCGATTGATCAAAGATAACTGTTTGCAGATCAAGTCAAGTCAAATGCAAGAAAAAGCTACCTCAGCGATCGCGTCTAGTAAGGGATTTTTGCACAGACGAGTTACTGAAATTGAGGATCTCAATTACGTTGAAGAGATTGATCGCCATGAGACAAAAATTAGCGGCGGCTTTAGAATGTTCTGGAGGTTTTAGTAAGGCAGAAGCAAGATAGATAGAGTTCTTTTAAAAACTGATTTTAATATGCTGTGCTGACATCCCACAATTTGACCGTTCGATCGCTACATCCACTCGCTAGAGTTTGACCGTCGGGACTAAATGCCACTGACCAAACTTGCATCGCATGACCTTGTAAGGAGTTCGTGCGTCGTAAATTAAGAAGGCAGAAGGACGGGGCTTTCAAGGTGGCGACGCAGGTTCGCCACACAGCCCCTCCAGAAGGCAGAGGGCAGAAGGGAAACTCCATAAATCAATTTTTGGTCATTTTTTCCAAAAATAAAACCGAAAATTCCTTCTCGCCGTATTTATTCTGGATTGATTGGAGATTTTCTATGTATCGACCGCTTGGATCTGGAGAACGCGCACTTTGGTTGTATGATCGGGTTGCCCCAGTTCATTTTGCACTAACGGCACGGATAGCAGGAGACTTACAGGTTGACCCATTAAAGCAAGCACTTCTGCGGGTTCAGCAACGGCATCCCTTGCTGAGAGTCTGTATCGTTCTCGATGAATGCGGACAGCCTTGGTTTATGGAAGGCGTTGACAGCATCCCATTGCGAGTCGTGCAGCGACAAGGAGAACAGCACTGGCAACAAGAAGTAGAACGAGAACTTGCCAAGCCCTTTGTTTGGGCAAAAGCTCCCTTGCTGCGGGTTGTTCTTCTCCACTCAAATGATGTTTCGGAACTAATCGCCACCTGCCATCACTCGATCGCAGATGGATTATCCGCAGCCTACCTGCTGCGAGATATTGTACAAGCCCTCTGTAGCCGCGATCGCTCCCAACAGCTTTTGCCAGAACGCCCTTCATTTGAGGATATGATTCCAGGGATGGCTAGCATAACTCAAGGCAATAGCATTCATCAGAACTTGCATCCTGTAAGGGAGATGGCTAGAGAGCCAAAAATAAGCAAAGATGAAGCCAAAGGCGCGATCGATAATTCGGATCAAAATTCCAATCAAAACTATCGTCCTCGTCTAATCTCCTGGTCGCTTTCTTCAGAAAAAACAGCCTCGTTGATCTCCTGTTGTCGGCAAGAGCAAACTAGCGTCCATGCTGCCATATCTGCTGCTTTTCTGCTAGCCATGGCCAAAGAAATCGATAGGAATTGCCCGACTCTCAAGTGTCTGTCACCGATCAATATTCGGCGCTATCTTTCGCCTGCGATCGCAGAGGATTTTGGCTACTATATTTCTTCAGGACTGACATCTCACGTACTAACTCCCGATCTGAGTTTATGGGATCTGGCGCGATCGCTCAAAGATCAACTCAATGGACAAATGTCACCAGAGAAAATTTTTGAAGGAGTTCCCCGCAGACAGGCTTTCATGGCAACGAATCCCAGTCCCAGTATGATGCAAGAAGTATTCAACCAATCCTATAGCTATGACCTTCTAGTCACTAATCTAGGGCGTTTGAATGTTACTCAACAATTTGGGAAGCTTGAACTACAGGCAATTTACGGCCCCGCAGTGATGACTCGCATCCAGAGCGATCGCGTGCTAGGAGTTACCACCTTGGGCGATCAGCTATTTTTTACCTTCACCTACTCGGAGTCAGAACTATCTCCAGCTAGAATGGAGCAACTTCAGCAAGAGGCAATGCAACAACTTCGCGCAGGACTGGTTTAACTTACCAGTTATCAGTAGACATCTCCAGAAATGAGGTATCGACCCTGACTGCAAAAAGCTTTTATCTTCTTTTTCGGAGATGTCTAATCACCAATCACCTTCTCACCAATCACCAATCACCAATTCCCAACCGCTCGAATAAAGCTGTTAAAACGGTGTTAGAAAATAAGAATCCTTCAGGATCGGTTAATCTTAGTCGCTGGAGTTTTAATAAGTCGCCAAGCTCATTGCTCTCCACAGATTGACTGTCCGTCGTCGTCCATTCTATCCAACCTTGACGAGAATAAGGCTGTAAACAAGTCCAAATTTCTTCTAAAACTTTCTCTCCAAACTGCTGACAAAGCTTGGATAAATTCACACCTTCTGCGAGGCGCAATCCTAACATTAATGTCTCTAAAAGTTGATCGCTCGATGAAGTTTCTGGGCAATTGATCGCGCCATTATTTTTTTTGAATTGTTGCACCCAGGCATAATATTCAACTCTGGTACGAGGGCGAGTAAATCGCTGTCTTCTGACGTAACTAGCTGCCCCCATGCCAAAACCGTAATAAGCTCGATTTTCCCAATAAACGCGGTTGTGACGGCATTGAAAACCAGGTTTGGCATAATTAGAAATTTCATAATGTTGATACCCTGCCCCTGTCAGGATTGGCTGGGCGAGACGATACATTTGGGCAGTCATTTCATCTGTCGGTAAAGGATTATCTCCAGGTTGATACTTCTTGCCAAAAACGGTAACAGGTTCGAGGACGAGATCGTAACAGGAAAGGTGTTGGGGCGCAATTGAAATGGCTGTTTCTAGGGAAGCTTGCCATTGTTGGAGGGTTTGATGGGGCAAACCGGAGATCAAGTCTAGACTGAGATTCTCGACACCTGCTTGGCGAATTAAGTCAATTGCCTCGAAAATATCTCTAATGGAGTGCGATCGCCCGCAAAGCTGCAATAATTCCTCCTGAAATGCCTGTACGCCCAGACTCATTCGATTGACTCCAGCTTGCAGATATCCTTTTAATTGTTCAAGAGTAAACGTTCCTGGGTCAATTTCCATCGAGATTTCTACATTGGAAGCGATCCCAAAGCGTTGCGCTAGTGTTTCCAAAATGCGTTTTAGATATTTAACTGGCAACAGAGAAGGCGTTCCCCCACCGAAGAAAACCGTCTCTAATGGTTGTCCAAATACAGGTGCGATCGCGATTTCCTGACATAACACCTCAACATACTCGGCGATCGAGACGGATGTATCAATGTTGCTTTTATTTCCCAGTACGGAAATTGGAAAATCGCAGTAATAGCAGCGCCGACGACAGAAAGGAATATGAATATAAGCAAAATAAGGAAAATCAGTTTCAGTCCAATCTTCTGTTGTTTTTTGTTTTAACAATCTTTCAGTTTTCACCTCGATTTCTCTCATGAATTGAATTTTTTATGTCAAGTTAATATTTATTAATCAAAACTAATTATCCTAAAAATTCATTTTATTTTTTGCTCAAAAAAATAAATTAAGCAACAAGCTATCTTGTAGAGAAACAAATTTTAATAAATTACTGCCTCTCAGTCTCGCAAACTTAAAACAAGGTAGATGATTTAACATTTTTAAATTTTTAGTAATTCGGTTTTCCTAATAATTTTAAAAACCCTCTTAACAAAAAGAGTGCTAAACCAAAAGGATAAAAGATATATAATAAAAGAGCCTCATCTATTCATCTAAAAAGTTTCTCAAACTCTTTCCCCGAACTCCGAATAAATTTAATTGGATCGGAAATATGCTTGACGCAATTATTATTCTTTTATTCATCCTAGCAGCCGCCGGAGTTGGCTTTGATAGTGTCGATCTGCTACCTATGTCAGTACAGCAGCAAATCTCCAATATTGAGGCGCTGCGATGGCTAACGGCTGGCTTTACCTCGATTATCGGCTTGGCAATTGGTCTAGTTGCCCAAACGACCTATCGTCGCGTAGAAGCTCAAATTCGCAAAACCTCAATTGAAACGATTCTGACGCGAGCAGTTGGATTAGTCATCGGACTCCTAATTGCTAACTTGATGTTAGCACCCATCTTTTTACTGCCCATTCCTCAAGAATTTGCCTTCATCAAGCCAATGATGGCGATTTTGGGGAGCGTAATCTTTTCAGTTTTGGGAATCAGCTTAGCCGATACTCACGGTCGTACTTTTTTGCGCCTGATCAACCCCAACAGCATTGAAACCATGTTAGTTGCAGAAGGAACGCTGAAACCGGCTTCAACTAAGATTATCGATACCAGTTGTATTATCGACGGTCGTATCGAGCAACTGCTAGACACCGGATTTATTGAAGGACAAATTCTCGTTCCTCAGTTTGTTTTGCAGGAATTGCAACAGTTAGCCGATGCCAGCAACGACCAAAAACGCATTCGAGGACGAAGAGGACTCGATATTCTCAACCGCATCCAAGAAACTTTTCCAGAATATATTGTCATTCATTCGGCTGACTACGAAGATCTTACCGCCGTCGATGCCAAGTTGATCCGTTTGGCACAGGAAATCAATGCCACGCTGCTAACCAATGACTATAACCTGAGCAAGGTTGCCAACTTGCAGAAAGTGACTATTCTCAACATTAACGATTTGACACAGGCACTGCGCCCCATCTATCTTCCTGGAGACGCGATCGAGTTAAAAATCCTCAAGCAAGGCAAAGAACCAACTCAAGGTGTTGGTTATCTCGAAGACGGTACGATGGTGGTTGTGGAAGAAGGGAAAGATTATGTCGGTGGAGAAGTGCGGGTCATCGTAACTTCTGCCTTACAAACCTCAGCAGGACGCATGATTTTTGCTAAACCACAATCGGTTATGGCATCTTCGTGAATGCTCCCACCACGTCTCAAAAAGAGGAAATCAAAAGGTTTAGTTGTTCTGGTTTTCCAATCGCTCAACCCGCCGCTTCAAGTCGTTAACTTCTTGCTGCAAGTCCAAGCGATCTGATTCGCTAGTGATGCTGTAGCAGATCAGTTGCTCGATCCGTCGTTCGTGGCGGTTGGAAACCTCAATGAGTTGCCCAATCCCCTGAACTAATGTGCCGATATCTTCCCGTAAGGCGTTAATGTCTTCCCGTTGACGTTGGGATTCCTCTTGTAACTTTAACTGGCTGTTTTGCAGTTCCCTTTGAACTGCCAGCATCCCTTCAATTGTTCTCTGAATTTCCTCTGGGGTCATCGTGTTAAACATAAAATAACGTGAGCGAGAGTTAGCCATTGGTTAAAACCAATGGCTGTGG
>CAYTUO010000083.1:0-13236 GCA_964441015.1 uncultured Pleurocapsa sp. | reverse complement strand
AGGAGTTCAGGAGTTCAGGAGTTCAGGAGTTCAGGGGCAGAGGGGCAGAGGGGCAGAGGGGCAGGGGAAGAGGGGACAAGGGGGACAAGGAGGACAAGGGGGACAGGGAAGAAAATTTCCCAGTCACTAATCACTAGTCACCAATCACCAATCACCAATCACTAATCTTAAACAGAACGCACTTTATCTAAAAAGGTTTGTAGTTCCTCTCCTTCGATGACTTCGGTTTTGAGAAGCTGCTGCGCGATCGCGTCTAAGAGATCTCGATTGCGATCGAGGATAGACCAAGCTTTTTCATATCCCCCTTCTACTATCTGTTTAACTTCCTCATCGATCGCTTTAGCCGTCTCTTCGCTCACTAAACGACGAGAATTAACGTTGCCATTGCCTAAAAAATTTGCTTGCTGTGCCTTTTCGTATGCCAACGGGCCCAATACCTTACTCATCCCGTAGATAGTGACCATTCGTTCGGCAATATCCGTAGCGCGTTGCAGATCGTCCGATGCGCCGTTGGTGACGCTGCCAAAAATCAGTTCTTCTGCTGCTCTTCCGCCGAGAAGCGTGGCGATTTGCTCGCGAAATTCCCCTTCGCTCAGCAAAAAACGGTCTTCAGTCGGCATTTTCAACGTATAACCCAAGGCAGATAAACCGCGAGGAACGATGGAAATTTTAGCCACTTTACCCCCTCCCGGCATCACGGCACCCACCAAGGCATGACCTACCTCATGATAGGCGACGATCTGCTTCTCCTTTTCGTTGAGGACTCGGCTTTTCTTCTCCAATCCCGCTATTATTCGCTCGATCGCTTCTTTGAGATCTTGCTGCGTAACAGCTTCCTGATGGCGACGGGCCGCTAATAGAGCCGCTTCATTGATCAAATTGGCTAAATCTGCCCCAGCAAAACCCGGAGTCCGAGTGGCGATCGCGCTCAAATCCACATCCTCTGATAACTTGACCTTGCGGGCATAAATTTCTAGGATGGCTAAACGTCCTGACAAATCCGGGCGATCGACTAGCACTTGTCGGTCAAACCTTCCGGGGCGCAACAAAGCTGGATCTAGGGTTTCTGGGCGGTTTGTTGCGGCTAAAACAATCACGGTTGCCTCTCCTGCGGCAAATCCATCCATCTCTGTCAATAATTGATTGAGGGTTTGTTCCCGTTCGTCGCTACTGCCACTAGGGAAACTGCCACTACTGCGAGATTTGCCGATCGCATCCAATTCATCAATAAAAATAATGCAAGGGGCTTGTTTTTTGGCTTCCTCAAATAAATCTCGGACTCGTGCTGCACCAGTCCCGACAAACAATTCGACAAACTCAGAGGCAGAAATACTAAAAAAGGTCACTCCGGCTTCTCCAGCAACGGCTTTTGCAAGGAGCGTTTTTCCTGTACCAGGCGGCCCGACTAATAAAACGCCTTTGGGAATTCTTGCCCCAATTTTACCGAAACGTTCTGGTTTTTTGAGAAATTCGACGATTTCTAGTAACTCCGTTTTAGCTTCTTCTGCGCCAGCAATATCGGCAAACGTAATTCTTGCTGATTCTCCTTTGACGTAAACTTTTGCCTTACTTTTGTTAAAGGCGAGAGATTTGCGATCCTCGTTGCGGTTGAGTAAAAAATGCATGGCACCAACCAAAATCAAGGGAGGAACCACCCAAGCTAATAAAGTCATCCACCAAGTATTTTGAGGGGGTGGCGCAGCTTCAAAAATAACCCCTTTTTCTCGCAATTTTTCGGGTAAGTTTGGATCGTTGAGAGGAACTGTTGCCAAGACTTCTCCCTCAGTAGAGGGATTTTTAGAGGTTGGCGATGACTCTATGCTGGTATGAAAGGGATTTTTAGAACTGCTAGTTCCTTGAAAGGGATCTTCAGGAAGCTGAAATAGTTCTTCGGGATTCTCAAAAACACCGAGAGGGGACTTAAGTTGGTAGAGAATCAAATTATTGCCAACCTTAACCCGCGCGACTTCGCCGTTGTCTACCTGTTCCAAAAACTGACTGTAGGGTTGTAGCGAAATTTCAGACGAGCGAGGCCAAAATAAATAAGCCAGAAACGATACGCCTGCTAGCAACAGAAGAAGATTACCAATCTGAGAAAATTGAGGCTTGTCTTTAATACTCATGGTTAGCGATGCACAGAGCAAGCTACAGTTTTTCCATTCCCTTTAGTTAATCTTACCCTTGCACAGACACACCAATTCTGTCGTGCTTGCCATAAGTTCGTTACCGATCGCGCCCTTTAATCGGCATCGTTGGGGTTCGATGCGGGTAAACACCCACTGCCATAAAGCTTTACGGCCAAAATCAATTATCTATTTTTCTCCTGATTGAATTTTGAATGAAAGAATTTTGAATGGCTTATTGAAGATTTCCCCGAACTCGCATTCTCATCCAAATGGCTAAAATTCCCAAAAAAATTAACCCCATTGCTCCGGCAATAGGATTATTATCTATCCCCGTTATCCAAGGAGGAACCTGACCGGTATACTGCAACAATTGACCGACATTGAAGATATAGTAAGCCCAAATTAAACCAGCATGAATCCCGATACAAATTCCCAGACGTTTAGAACAAGAACGTTTTGCCCAAACTAATGTCAATCCCAGTAAAACTAAAGCAGGAAATGTAGGGAATGTCCGAATAATTTCTTCAATGGGTTTAATAAAGTGTAGCAGGGCAAAAATTAATGCATCTGCCCAAAGAACGATTTTAGGAGCATAATCTTGTCCTAATTCATCTAATAATAATCCTCGAAATAGTAATTCCTCGGCAAACGCAATTCCTAAAGCACTCAATAAGCCTTCAATAACAATTTGCAAGAAAAACTCAGAAGAAGTTTTAATAACAACCCAACCGAGAATAGTTTCTAAGGAAAATAAACCTAGTGTGAGTAATAAGCCAATACTCAACCCATTTAGTAAATCAATTCCATTTTGGCGCGTCCAATCTAAACCATAACGGTTTAACCAATGCGGATTTTGATAAACTTTTTGATGCCAAAAGTGAAGCAAGATGAGAAATTCTACAAACATTAACCCCATCGTTAAAATCGTCACTAAATTGGGGTTGTTTTTTAGTAAACCATAAATAGGAATCGCTAAAGGAAGCCAGATTGACAGCAAAGCTAGGAGAAAAATTACTAGCCTCGCTGGTGCTGAGTAAGAAGCGATACGAGTTAAGTAAAAAGCCAAAATTGCCGAAGATTTCTTGTTTTTTGCTCAATCCCAAAAGGAAGAGCTTTGTTAGCATTTGCTGATCGCTACAAACAGCTATCAACTATTAACTGATCCTAAAGTTTATTCGTCTGGTTCAATCGTGCTAGTTAAGCCGTGATTTTTCAAAGTCTCGCAGTAAAACTCTGCGTGTTCTAAAGCACAGGTAATCACTAAAGCAATGCCATTGGTGTGTGCTTCCATCATAATGTTAACAGCTTGAGGCTGCGTCATTCCTGCTACAGTTTTCATCAGGGTTTGTACGACGTATTCCATTGAATTGAAATCATCGTTATGGAGTAGGACGCGATAGCGAGGTGCAGGTTTACGAACGGTTGAGGTAGAACGCTTGTCCAGAACTTCGGTTGACACAGTTTTCCTCCTTTAATTTTGTTGACTTTAATCCAAAATAGGATGCTCCCAAAAAATTTAGACCGTTACTAACTCTTTTTTCTGCTGTTCTATTGGTGCAGATAATGCTTCTTCTAGAGGGGCGCAACCGAGTCTTTCTTCCAGAATTTTCATGACTTCTCGTCCGAAATCATTAGGGTTTTGTTGCCAAGCTTGCAAACAAACTTCGCCAAAGAAAGACCCCAACGGTTCTGGATTCCATAATAATTTTTTTGCCGTCCAAGGCATTAAACTCATGGGATTGTAGCCGGGTTTGAGAATATTATTCTTGAAGGCATATTCTTCTAAATGGGTATGGGGTTGCAAACCAATAAAAAAGATAGCAGGTTCGACTTTATCTACTCCAAAAATTCGCTCTAATTCTCGATGATAAGCGATGGTTTGGCGGATGGTAGCGAAGGTTTCATCGATGACGTTAAAGGAATAATTCACCGATACGAGGTCATTAAATCCAGCCGCTTTTAAATCTCGGCAGTTTTGCAAAACAGTCCGAAGGTTGTAGCCCATTCGCATTTTACGTACTAATTCTTGGGAACCGCTAGTGATTCCAATTTCAAAGTAGTTCATGCCAGTTTTCACCATCAGATCGCATAATTCGGGAGTTAGATTATCTGCCCGAATGTAAGCTGCCCAGTGAATATCGGTCATGCCAGAGTCTACAATTTTTTGCAGCAATTCGATCGCATCGTCAATAAATTTTCGGGCGGGGATAAATTGCGCGTCGGTGAACCAGAAATTGCGAATGCCGCGATCGTATAATTGACGCATCTCTTTGACTACTTCATCGGCAGGGTTGATGCGTACCTGTTTTCCTTCTACAACCGTGTAAACGCAGTAGCAGCAGTTGTGGGGACAGCCGCGCTTGGTTTGTACGCCGATGTAAAAGTCGTTTTCTTGCAGGTAATAGTTAAATTCACTCCAGATTTTTTCAATATAGTCGTAGTCGCAAGCGGTCTTTTCAAAGGGAGTTGGGTTTTCGTGGATCATGCGCGATCGCGCTTTTGTCTCGCCTACGACATAACAGCGTTCGTCTGAGAAATCCTGTCCTCGCAAGAATTTTTCTAGCAGGGCCTCTCCTTCGCCGACTGAAACAATCGTTCCCTGGGGTAGCTGCGTTTCCAGTTGCTCGTAAAAAACGCTGACAGCACCGCCACCAACAATCAGACGAGCATCGGGGTTATATTGTTTCGCTCGATTCAATCCGCGCTTAATTAAGCCTAAATTGCGCCAGAGTTCGCCATAGTAAGCAGTTGTTACTTTTAGCCCTCCCAGTGCCCCTCGCAGTCTAATGAGAGGATTTTTGGCGTAGTAGAACTCAAATGCATTTTGTAGTGGGTTGCCGCCTCTGCCGCCTACTGGGGCATAAATTTGGATGTCTCGCCAGGAGAAAACGAGTAGGGTGGGCTTAAATTCATCAATACAGCTATCTAAAGCCTGCTTAAAGTCTAACGGCGGTACGGTTCCTAAGTCGAAAATTTTTTGTGCGATCGCTGGGAACAATTTCTGGACGCGATCGGCTAAATAGACAACTCCGATGGGAAAGATCGGGTTACAAGGGAGACGAACATAGAGAATTCGCTGTGTCATAGTCAATGGGTTGATTAAAGAGGTTTGCAGTTATTCAGTTAAATAAAGATGGTCTCTATAGCATAATTTGGCGCTTATTTTGCCAATTATTTATTAATTTCTGATAAGCAAAATTAATCTATGCTTTGAACGTAATGCTCTTGATAACAATTTTAATATAACTTAACTATAAGCTGAGAATGAAGCTCATATCTTGGTAATTCTGCTGTTAGAGACGGCTTCTAGCTCCGACCAAGGCAATCTCATTAAAAATTTTTATCGTTGTCTGCTGCCAATCTAGGATTAGCTAGAAGAAGCCTGAACCCTTAAAAGCACCAGATATTGCCATTAATCTTAAAAAGATCTTAAATTCACTAATACTACCATACCTATTGAAAATTAAGATTTCAATGGAGATCGATTGTAATAATCATTACAGCTATTGGGGATCGGAGATGTTAGCGTATGAAAGTAATGTCCCATCCAAAAATTCAGATTGCCTCAATTGCTATGGCTCAAATCCTCGATCCCATACCCAACGGACATAGGAATAGCATCCTTTGTTGCTACGTGAACGCTACCAGCCACATTCAAGTAGCCCGCATTACTAATGTTACCAATTGGTATTTCGAGCGAGTTGTTTTTCCAGGACAACGCTTAGTTTTTGAAGCGCTGCCGGAAGCTTTGTTAGAAATTCATACTGGAATGATGGCAAGTGCGATTATCTCAGATACAATTCCTTGCGATCGCCTGTTTTTAAGCGATCGCAGCGACGATGACATTGACAGCGGCAATACGTCAGTTTCCCTAGATACCGATAAGAAACAAACTATTCACGCTACCGATAATAAAAGCCAAGAAAACGAAACTCACTTCAAACAAATTTTAGTTTCCGCCAGTTAATCGCCAAATTTATAACGCTCCTAGATTGCTCAAACCGGGCAATCTTTTTTTGCTTTTCTACTCAGAAAAAGCATAGGCTAGTTGATAGAGTTAGGACGATCGCGCTTGAATTTACCTTCGTTTCTTTGGCTGTGGAAAATTGCGGCTTGGTCGATGGGTTTATCTCTGTTTACCTATCTTCTCTTGGCAATTTCTGGGATTTGGATGTTAAATCGCCGGATCTCCAAACGTCCTCGTCCTCCTTGGTTAAGACCGTTTCACTGGATCGTTGGGTCAATTCTAGTCATACTTGTTTTAGTGCTACTGACGATAGGATTGATAGGAACCTTGGGGCATTATGGCAGTTTAGGACATTCGCCCCATCTGTTGGCGGGTTTGTTAGTCGTCGCATTAGTTTCACTTTCGGCAATCAGTGCGACACAAATTAGTCCCAAACGTCCTTGGGCGCGATCGCTGCACATCGGCACTAATATTGTTCTCCTGGGCGGATTTATTTTCGTGACCTTAACGGGTTGGAGTGTGGTACAGAAATATTTACCTTGATCGATAATGAGAAAGCAGGGAACCGTGGAGGCAAAAATCTCTGTGCAGTTACTCAGACATAAATTTACAGTCGAACAATACCACCAAATGGCTGATTCAGGTATTTTGACCCAAAGCGATCGCGTAGAATTAATACGGGGAGAAATTATTGAAATGTCACCGATTGGGACAAGACACGCAGCTTGTGTGATGCGTTTAATTGCCCTATTTTCCAAAAAATTGAGCGATCGCGCCATCGTGAATATTCAAAATCCAGTGGCATTGGACGATACCTCAGAACTACAGCCAGATGTGACCTTACTGCAACCTCGCCAGGACTTTTACGAGTCAGCCCACCCTCAAGCTTCCGATATTTTTCTCATAGTAGAAGTCGCAGATACAACCGCTAAATGCGATCGCGAAATCAAGATTCCTCTCTATGCTCAAGAGAATATTACTGAAGTTTGGTTGGTAGAGATTAACCAGCAAGGCATTGAAGTGTATCGCGATCCTACAGCCAATGGCTATCAAGCCGTTCAGAAATTTAGGCCAGGTCAAACCCTATCGATACAGGCGTTCCCTGATGTCAATCTTACGGTGAATGAAATCCTGGGAATTTAACAGTAATCTTTGATAAGATTTAACCTTTTGAAATGATAAGCGATCGCGACAAACGAGCGAACAAAGGACGAATGACTAATGACCCATGACATTCTCATTATTGGCGGCGGGATTATTGGATTGGCGATCGCGATCGACCTGAAACTACGCGGCGCAAAAGTAACCGTCCTCAGTCGTGACTTCCATCAAGCTGCCTCCCATGCAGCCGCCGGAATGCTAGCCCCCCACGCAGAAAAGCTTCCAAGCGGTGCAATGCAACAATTGTGTCTCAAATCTCGTTGGCTGTATCCTGAATGGATTCGCAAACTAGAAGACTTGACCGGTTTGGGGACAGGTTACTTACCCTGCGGCATTTTAGCCCCCGTCTACGAGTTGCCATCTGAGATCGAAAGCGAACCCACCGCGACTTGGCTAGACAAAGACGCAATTCAACTCTGTCAACCCGGACTAGGGGCCGATATTGTGGGCGGTTGGTGGCATCCCGAAGACGGACAAGTCGATAACCGAATTTTAGTCAACGCCCTTCTACAAGCAGCCCAAACCCTGAAAATCGATTTACGAGAAGGAATCGCCGTCCATGCCATTCAACAGAAACAAGGAAAAGTTAGCGGCGTTTTTACCTCACAAGGAGAATTGCAGGCCCAAACCTATGTCTTAGCGACGGGATCGTGGGCAACTCAATTATTGCCGCTTCCGGTGCGCCCCATCAAAGGACAAATGATCGCGGTACGGATGCCCCAGGAACCTTATCAGCCCTTACCGTTGCAACGGGTGCTATTCGGGCCCGACACTTATCTAGTCCCCCGACGAGATGGACGCTTAATTATTGGGGCAACCGTAGAAGAAGTGGGCTGGACTCCTCACAATACCCCCAAAGGCATTCAAACCCTTCTTGAGCGAGCAATTCGCCTCTATCCAGCCTTAGAAAATTGGGCAATTGAGGAATTTTGGTGGGGATTTCGTCCGGGAACGCCCGATGAGTTGCCGATTTTAGGGACGAGTTCGTGTGACAATTTAATCTTGGCAGTAGGTCACTATCGAAACGGAATTTTACTGGCTCCAGTAACCGCCTCCCTGCTAGCCGATCTCATTTGGCAGCAAAAAGCCGATCCCCTCTTAGAACATTTTCGCAGCGATCGCTCCTACAACCAACCTGCTTCTTTAACGATGAATTCCCTTCCCCTACAAATTGCGACTGTCAACGGTTCTTCACCCCATCTGGAAATTGCGGAACAACCCACCCCAACAGCCTTACCAGAAACTGATGAATTAATGATTGCCGGACGTAAGTTTCGTTCTCGCTTGATGACGGGGACGGGTAAATATCCGAGTTTGGCGGTTATGCAACAAAGTATCGTTGCCAGTGGCTGCGAAATCGTCACGGTAGCCGTGCGTCGGGTACAAACACAAGCTCCCGGACATGAAGGACTCGCAGATGCGATCGATTGGACGAAAATCTGGATGCTGCCCAATACGGCGGGTTGTCAGACGGCAGAAGAAGCGATCCGAGTTGCACGCTTAGGACGAGAGATGGCGAAATTATTGGGCCAAGAAGAGAATAACTTTGTCAAACTAGAGGTGATTCCCGATCCCAAGTATTTATTGCCCGATCCGATCGGGACGCTACAAGCAGCAGAACAGTTGGTCAAGGAAGGATTTGCCGTTCTCCCCTATATCAATGCCGATCCCCTCTTGGCCAAACGCCTCGAAGAAGTGGGATGCGCGACGGTAATGCCCTTGGGATCGCCTATCGGTTCAGGACAGGGAATCAAAAATGCGGCTAATATTGCCATTATTATCGAAGAAGCAAAGGTTCCCGTTGTGGTCGATGCGGGGATTGGTACGCCCAGCGAAGCGTCACAGGCAATGGAAATGGGAGCAGATGCTTTGTTGATCAATAGTGCGATCGCGCTTGCCAACAATCCCGTAATTATGGGGCGGGCAATGGGGATGGCAACAGAAGCCGGACGACTAGCTTATCTCGCGGGCCGGATGCCAATGAAGAGTTATGCTAGCGCGAGTTCTCCTTTGACAGGCACAATTAGTTAAAAAAGTCAACTAAAAAAGCGTTGAACTTGACAGCTAAACCCTGGCAAAAGGGGAGAGATTATTGCATCATTGGCCAACAAGGTTGCGCTCAGAGCTAGCTGAGCATTCTGGCGACGGTACACTTCGATTTGTTGTAATTGCCAATTTACAATCCAATATTCTTGAACTCCCTGTTTGGAATAGAGTTTGAGCTTTGCGTCGCGATCTCTGCGTTCGTTGGCACTTCCTGACGATAAAATCTCTACAATTAGCTCTGGAGCGCCTGTCAAATGTCCCTCTTCGTCTACAAGTTGAGCCAACCGTTTATGGCTAATCCAAATTACGTCGGGAATAACATTATCAGAATCCGAAAAAATGATTCCAGGAGTTATAACAGCTTTACCTAAACCTGATGCTTGAGACCAAATCTGTAGCTCAAGGTAGATCTTCCCGCCTGCATCCTGATGACCAATATGCGGGGCGCGGGTCACAAATAGTTCTCCATCAATAATTTCATAACGTTTCCACTCATCAGCAGCCAGGAGTTCTACATCCGCCCTTGTCCAGCGAACTCGATTTGGAGCTTGAGTCATTTTACCTTCTCTAATATTTGCCCTTATTCTAGCCCAAGGCAATTCTCTCTTAACTAGGCGATCGCAAAAACTCTACAATCGAACAAGAAAGTAAACTAAAAATTATAGGTTTGATTTTCTTTTCTGCAAAAACCAAGCTTGCAATTGTTCTCGACAAGCGGATTCCATCATTCCAGCTAATACGGACAATCGGTGATTAGAAAAGGGACTGTCGGGAAGATTAGCAACCGTGCGAATGCAACCCGTTTTCGGATCGTCTGCTCCATAGACTAGCAAACCCATTCTCGCTTGGATAATTGCTCCCGCACACATGGGACAAGGTTCTAAGGTAACGTAGAGAGTACAAACACTGAGATGCCAGCTTTGTAGGACTTGACTAGCGGCTCGGAGGACGAGGATTTCTGCATGAGCAGTGGGATCTTTGTCTCTTTCTTTGCGATTGGACGCTTCAGCGATGAGTTTTCCGGTGCGATCGACGATTAGGGCACCTACTGGAACATCTCCCGCTTCTCCGGCTTCCTGAGCTAATGCTAGGGCACGATTCATCCACTGCCGATGGCTTAAATAAGCGGCTCGATCTATCTGTGTTAGAAATGAGGCGATCGCCAAGGATTTAAGTTGCAGGTTGTGCTAAAAGAGAATTCAATTGACCTTTCCCGTCGAGACTATAAAGGTCATCGCAACCACCAATATGCTGATTATTAATAAAAATCTGAGGAACGGTTCGTCTTCCGTTAGCACGTTGAGCCATTGCCTTTCTTGCTGCTTCGTCGCCGTCTATTTTATATTCGGTGAAGTTTACACCTTTCCACCAGAGTAATAATTTGGCGCGAATGCAGTAGGGACAGGTTTGCCAGGTATAGATCTCTACATTCGCTTTAATCTGTTCTGGATGACGACCTAAGAGAGAATTAATAGTGTCAAACATCTTGTCAATCCAAATTTCAGTTATTTGTCACTTATTTGTTTTTCTAAAATTAGTCTACTCCAAATGAATAGCTACCTGCGATCGCGCTATTACACAAGTTATCTAGGTAAGCTGCATTACTTAGATTCCTGTGAGCAAAATACGGAAACTATCGTTTTTTTGCATGGTTTTACAGGTAGTAGCCATGATTTCTTGACGCTACCAGATGTCATTGTCAATAATTATCGCTGTTTAATCCCCGATCTGCCTGGACACGGACAAACTCAGGTTTTGGAGAGAGCAACCGTTTTTCAGACAGATCAACAAGTCGCTTTCCTAGAACAATGGTTGCATTCTTTAGCGCTCAGCAAGTTTCATTTGTTCGGTTACTCTATGGGTGGACGTTTAGCTTTGCAATTCGCCGTCAAACACTCTCATCGACTGCATTCGTTACTATTAATTTCTACCACGGCTGGCATTCAAGAAGAAGCGCTTCGTCAAGCAAGGACAACGGCAGATTTGCAACTCGCCCAAAAAATTGTAAATTCAGATCCGGTGGATTTCTTAACTGAGTGGTTATCGCAACCTTTATTTCAAGGAATTAGCGATCGCGGTTCGGATTTTATTGCTCGCGAGGTAGTTCGACGCTTGCCCATTCAGCCGTCAGGATTGGCTTGCAGCCTCAAATACTTTAGCACTGGAATTATGCCTTCAGTTTGGCATCAGTTGACTAATATGACTGCACCGACTTTAGTCATTGCGGGTTCGAGAGACGAAAAATATGCAAAAATCGCTGGTGAATTAGTTAATTTAATCCCCAATGCCACTTTAAAGCTTCTGGAAACCAGTCACGCCCCGCTAATCGAATCGCCCGATTTACTTTGGCAACAAGTTACCCAATTTCTCCAAGGACATGAAATACCGCTTTGAGTTTCGTCCTTATCGGCGTAAATTTAAGCAACCATTGGCAACCAGTCACGGCTTATGGACAGTAAGAAAAGGCATTATTGTTCGACTGACAGACAAAACAGGCCGCATGGGGTTTGGTGAAATTGCTCCGTTAGAATGGTTTGGCTCTGAGAGTTTCGAGCAAGCCCTTGAATTCTGCGCTCAATTGCCATTAGAAATCACCCCAGATGATATGTTTGCTGTTCCTGCAAAACTCCCTGCTTGTCAATTCGCTTTCGAGTCAGCTTGGGAAAACGTTACATCCTATCTACTAGCGAGGGAATTTCAATTCGGTCAAGTCATTCCTCTGTGTGGCTTGTTGCCATCAGGAAAAGCAGTTTTGGACGGATGGAAAACCCTTTGGGATCGAGGTTATCGAACTTTTAAGTGGAAAATTGGCATCGCTCCACTGGCAGAAGAACTCGCAGTTTTTGACGAATTAGCCAAAGCATTACCCTCACAAACCAAGCTGAGATTGGATGCCAATGGTGGACTGAGCTTACCAGAAGCGATGGAGTGGTTACAAGTTTGCGATCGCGTCGGGGTAGAATTTCTTGAACAACCTTTACCTGTCAATCAGTTCGACGAAATGCTCCGCTTGAGCCAACAATACGCTACTGTAATCGCTTTGGACGAATCAGTAGCCAATCTCGACCAACTCAGTGCTTGTTATCAACAGGGATGGCGGGGCATTTTGGTGATTAAACCCGCGATCGCAGGCTCTCCCAAACTTCTACGCCAGTTCTGCCAAAAAGACGACATCGATGCTGTTTTCTCCTCTGTCTTGGAAACGCCAATTGGGAGACACTTCGGACTAAAGCTTGCTGTTGAACTGAGCAAAACTTCTCGTGCAGCAGGTTTTGGTGTCGCTCACTGGTTCGAGCGAGACAATTTCAACTTTGAATTAGAAACGACTTCATTTCACCCCGGCGAACCCTGTCAACCAAACCCTCAAGACCTATGGAAGCACCTCTCGAACATTTAAGGAAGCGCAGCCAAGATAATTGGCTTGTGGGACATGACTGTCAAGCGTTTCTCTCCTTAGCTGAAGCCTTATTCCAGGAATTTGCCAATCTTGTTCCCCAGAAGATCTTACTAGCAGAACCAGACCCAATTCGCTTTCTTGCAGGCTTTATTGCTGCTTGTTCAACAGATCACCAAGTTTTTTTGGGCAATCCTGCTTGGGGTTCTTCTGAATGGCAACAAGTGTTTGAGCTAGTCAAACCTGACATCATTTGGGAAATAGGAGACGGGGAGACGGGGAGTGTGGGGAGTGTGTGGGGACAAGGGAGACAAGGGGAACAAGGGAGTAGGGGAAGAATTTCCCAGTCACCAGTCACCGATCGCTCCTCACCGATCGCCACTCACCTATCACCAATACCAAATCGAATAATTGCGATCCCTACAGGGGGTTCTTCAGGAAGCATTCGCTTTGCCATGCATACTTGGCAAACCCTGATGGCATCCGTGCAAGGGTTTCGGGAGTATTTTCAACTCACTCAAGCGAACTCTATTTGTGTGCTG
>CAYTUO010000082.1:0-13248 GCA_964441015.1 uncultured Pleurocapsa sp. | reverse complement strand
GGAGCCTACGTCGGCGTAGTTTGGCAACCCAAGCAGGCATTTTCGGCAGCGATTATGGCCTTTGGAAGCGGAACTTTAATTTCTGCGATCGCGTTTGAAATTACCCCTAAAGTTTACCAAGAGAATGGTTTTCTTCCTCTGGCAATCGGGTTTGCGATCGGTGGAATCTTATTTACCAGTCTAAGCCACTATATCGACGAGCATGGCGGATTTTTACGCAAACCTGCTTCGAGTCGTCGTTACCTGTTTGAACATCAGTCTGAAGAAACGGATGTTTTGCAACGCATTGCCCATGTCGAGGTCATGCAACGTCTTCCCGAACGCGAGAAACAAGCTTTGGCTGCCCTTCTGACAGCTACTTACGCTCAACCTGGAGAGATTTTGTGTCGCGAGGGAGATCCAGGAGACTATTTCTACATCATCGTATCGGGAGAAGCAGAAGTCCGTAAGGGGAGAAGAGTTGTGACCACTTTGGGCGCGGGAGAAATTTTTGGGGAGATGTCATTGCTCACTGGAGAACCGCGATCGGCTACGGTAGTCGCTTGCACGCCGATGGAATTATACCAATTAACTCAGGAAAATTTTGGTCAAGTCTTAACGCGCTCTCCCCATCTTGCTTGGGCACTTAGCCGTACTTTAGCACGTCGCCTGCGTTTATCGGTTGAGTCGCAAGTTGCAGCAGAACGCAATTTGGAACGCTGGCGCAAACAGTTGATGGAACAAGTAGAACTCGATCGCCTCATGCGAGAAGATCCGATGACTATTCAGGATTTAGTCAAGCGTTCCGCACCTGTGGCGATTCTCATGGGTACCTTACTCGATAATATTCCCGAAGCGACTACGATTGGCATCAATGCAGGGAATAATCAAATCGGCTGGTCATTTTTGTTGGCGGTATTTATCTCCAATTTCCCCGAAGCTTTGTCGAGTGCGGCGGGAATGCGACAGGCGGGAACCTCTAAGCAGCAAATTCTTGGTCTTTGGGTTGGCGTAGTCGTCTTAAGCGGATTTGTGGCAATCGCGGGGTATGCTTTACAAAGTAGCATCTCTGAGTTATTCGTGGCGATCGCGGAGGCGATAGCAGGGGGAGCAATATTAGCCATGTTAGCAAGTACGATGATGCCTGAAGCTTATGAGTTGGGTGGTAGTTCTGTTTCTTATTCCACTATTGCAGGGTTTTTACTGGGTTTTGCGATCGCTTCAATTGGGTTTTAAGGTTCGTTGTAAAAGCTGTAGGGGGTGTTAGGGAAGCTTAACGCACCGTCATTGATTAGTGAGCGGGTAAGGTTTGAGCGTCGCCGCTCTCCCCTCCCCTAAGAACCGTGCGTAACAATTTCTCATTACACGGCTCAAGCCTTATTTCAAGCCTTCGTCTTGGTTTTGCTGTGTACCTGTTTGTGACATGGGGTGTGTAAGTGCATCAGGTTTTCTATGTCGTTAAGTCCGCCTTCAGCAACAGGTACTATATGATGGGTTTCGATTTCTTCCCCATTGAATAGGTTGTCGCCGCAAATGGGACATTTCCAGTTTTGGAGTTAGGCAAGTTGTTCGTATTTAGAACTCTTTGCCCAATATTGTTTCCCATTCTTAATGCTTCGATTGAGCCAGTATTCTTTTTCTGGTTCTAGTATATTTTGACTATTGCTTGTGCGACTCTATCCCTTGCGGTTGGGATTCCGAGGGGGCGTTTCTTGCCATTTGCTTTGGGTATATATACCCTGCGGGTTGGTTTTGCTTTGGGCATTGACCAACTATTAGCAAGTTTCACACGCTGTGCGGGTGTGTTGATTACCTCCGAATCTATTCCCGCCGTTTGCTTTCCGTCGTTGACTTGTGTGATTTGTCTAATACTAAGCAATAGGTTCGCTCGGCTTCTTATTAACAACTTTTGTTGAGTAATTGAGGAAAAAGAGGGGGTGAGCAATAGCCCACCCGATTCGAGTCTGTCAAGGTTTCAGGCTTCCACCTCGAATCACCCAAGTGACCGCGCTACTGATGACGGCTGTTAGAGCGATAATTACTATCTGTCTCCAATTCTTGAGTTCTCCTACCTTTTCCGCTAAGTCTGGGATTTTTTGGACGAATGGCTGTTGATTCTGCAAGCTACCTTCAACCTTGCTGACACTTGCCCTTAAATCACTGATTTCTTTTTGAATTGCTGCCCCAACCGCTTCTAATGCTATAAATCTCTGTCGATTTTCATCACGGGACGCAATAATCAGGTCTTCTAACCTTTTCAAGTCGCTCTCTGTAACTGTTGACATCGTGTTATTCTCCAAGTAGATAGATTTTTTCCGATATCCCCTGGTTGCCTCCAGGGGATTAGCTTTATTATCCATCCTCAATCCGATCAAGAGAAACATTCATGCACCCATCTGCCCCCAGGGGTCTGGGGACATCCTGTCCCCAGTAACAAATAACTGTCGAGCGCGCTCGACAGTTATCGATGGTAGTTGCGGTATTTGCTGCCATAAGTTTGACCACTGCTTGGCTTGGGTGGTTTCTTTGCCGCTTTACGTTAGCCGTTTACCAGTCTGCCACCGTAGACAAAGTGCTTTCACTTGGATTCCTCAAGGGGTGGACTTGGTTTCTCCATGGATCCCGACGCTGACCCTCCGGGTACAGCGCGGGGATGATCGCTCCCCGAACCCATCAGGAGATAAACGAGATGCCCCAAGATTTGCCTATAATATTTTGCTAGAGAAATTTTCACAATAAATAGCTAAAATATGCCTGACATTGTTGATATCGCTGTGAGTGCTGACAATTTCAAAACCCTAGTTACTGCCGTTCAATCTGCCAATTTAGTAGACACGCTGAAAAGTCCGGGGCCTTTTACTGTTTTTGCTCCCACTGATGAGGCTTTTGCTAAACTTCCACCAGGAACGATACAAACTCTGGTACAAAATATTCCTCAGCTAACTCGGATTCTCTGCTATCATGTCGTCCCAGGAAAACTAATGAAAGCAGATTTAGCCAAAATTGACTCAGTGACTTCTGTTGAAGGTTCGCCAATTCGGATTGATTGTTCCGATGGATTTGAGGTTAAAAATGCCACTGTTGTTGCAGCAGATATCGAAGCAGATAATGGGGTCATTCATGTCATTGACAATGTTATTTTGATGGGATAAGTAGACGAAATAGTTAATTAATCATTAGTCATTAGTTATTGAAGGCAGCTATGCAGAGGGCAGCTATGCAGGAGTTCAGTAGTAGTGCGAGCGTCCCGCTCGCGTAAGCTCTTCGGCCCACACTACAATTACTGATAACTGGTAACTGGTAACTACTTCCCACACTCCCCAGTCACCAATCCCCAATCACCTTCTCACCAATCCCCAATCCCCATTTCTTGCAATCCTTGGCGAAGTTTTTCTGCTTCTTGAGGATTTTGAGTTTCGTGAAGGGAAATTGCTTTTTTAAAAGCTTCTATACTCTCTGGGAAATTACCAATTTTTAAGAGAGCAACGCCTAAATTTTGATAGGCAAAGGCATAGTTTTGATTAAGTTTAATGGCTTTTTGATAAGCAGCGATCGCTTCTTGAAATCGTCCCATTGCTTTTAGGGTAGTGCCTAAATTGTAGTAACCAACTGCAAAGTTTGGATCGATTTTTATGACGATTTCGTAGGATTTTTGAGCGTTATTAAAATCTCCAATTTCTTTTAATAAACTGCCAAAATTATTATAACCTCCTAGTTTTAATAGGGGTAAGATAGGCTGTTCGATTGCTTTTTGATAATGTTTTGCTGCTTGCTCAATTTTTTGTTGACGAGTGTAAGCATTGCCGAGATGATAATGTAATTCAAATAAAATGTGAGGGTTTGCTTGATTGGATTTTAATCCTTGTTTGAGTAATTTAATTCCTTGTTTCTCTTGACCGATTTGCAGATAAAGTCCGCCCAATTTACTACAAACATAGGGATCGTTAGGATGAGCGGCAAAAAATCCCTCCATTGCTTTTTTGGCTCTATTATATTTATCTAAAGAGGCAATGGCTTCTGGAGTATAGCCATAATGAAGAATGGCAATAGGGGTTAAATCGACAACTTTCCAGTGAGGTTCTTTTTGGAGTAATTGAGCGACGCGATCGTCAACAATTGAATGATAGGGACGAGTAAATTTTACCTCTGTATGATTGCGAAAAAGACGCGAAACTAGGGACTAAGGAGATTGAATAGCGCCGATTTCATGACGAATTAAATTGAGAACGATGGTATTTTTATCTTCCATCGCTTGTTGCATTTGAGGCACGATTTCAGGAGTTAAAACTTCATCCGCGTCTAAGACTAAAACCCATTCTCCACTGACATAGTTTAAAGCTTCATTTCGCGCTGCTGAAAAATCATTCTGCCAGACATAACGAATGACCTTGGCCCCAAATTTTTGGGCAATTTCTATTGTTTTATCCGTAGAACCCGTATCCATGACTATCATTTCATCGACAACATTTTTGACGCTTTCTAAGCATTGAGGCAAGGAAGCTTCTTCATTTTTGACGATGGCGCAGAAGCTGAGTTTAGTCATGGTTTTCAGGAGCTTTTATTGATCTTTAATGGCTTTAGCAGCAAATAATTCGTCTAGGCGTTTATCCCACTTTCTCTGGTTTTTGCTTGCATCTTGAACATAGGGAGATATAGCAATCAGTTTCAGAAAGAGATCGTTGATTAGGGATAAAGGAAACCGCATTGGCCTGACAATATCTAAGAAGAGAACGACGCGAACATCATCAGTTTCGTTCCAAGCTTCATGGGGAAAAGAATCGTCAAATAACATACATTTTCCTTCTTCCCAATGACGAATTTCATGGCAAACCCGAATGCGACATTTTTCTCTAGGTTCGGGAATTTTTAGACCAAGAAGACAGCGAATCACCCCTTTGTAGGGGCCGCAGTGTTCGGGAATATGTTTACCTGGCAATAAGATAGAAAAGAAAGCCGTTTTCATCCCAGGAATTTTTTCGATGATGCGGGTGGTTTCTGGACAGCGATCGCAATTTTTTTCAGCTTTAAGACCATACCCGTAGAGAAAGTAAGTTTTCCACAAATCATCTTGGCTAGTATTGTAAGCTTGGTCGGGCGAAATATCTTGAAAATTTGGCAATTGATCTCTATATTTTAAGAGTTCATTTAGCTCTTGACGAATCGCTTGCCAATTGGCTTCTAACTCCGGTACCCAATCAAATTGTTCTCTCTCAAAAAAAGGGGTATTACCAATTAAAGAATAGCGACCGATTAGCCTTTCAAGCTGTCGAATTACCCTCTCGCCAATGCCATAAATGATGAAGTTACGCAATGCCATCTTAAAACTTTCTAACGATAATTTGTTAGTTGATGGGGGTTGATCTGCGTCTAAATCACTCCTCATACTGTTCAAAATCCTTACTCAAAACTAAATTATTGTAATAGCTTTCTAGTTGCCAGAATCTATCTTATCGGGTAAAACCTCAATTGTGTTAGACGAACGAGCTAATCTTTCTTAGATGTTAAGCGACAATAATAATGCTACGATCGTAGAGCCTCAACTGAATTTGTTTGCTTGTCAGAAACCAGACTTATAGGGAATGCGTCAAAGGTTAGAAGTCGCTCGACAAAAATCCTTGAAGTAGGAACAATCGGTATAGTAGAAAGAATTTAATCTTTCTGCTAAAACTTGCTGCCTGACTTATCCAAGCGGATTTTAAATGAAACAAAAACTTGCTCTTGTCGCCGCTACTTTCCTGGTCATCGGGATTGGATTAATTTTTGTTGCTAAAACATTACACTTAGAAAGCGGCGCAATTGTCGAGGCGATCGCCAAGTTTCAACCCATCTATTGGTTTGGCGCACTTGTCGCTGTTTTGTTTCAAACCGTTTTTCAAATTAATCGCCTTTGGATTCTCTTTCCAAAAGAAGCTAGCTTGCAATGGATACAAGCTGCCCGCGCTTTTTCCTACGGACAGTTTATCAATACTTTTGGCCCAACCGGTGCGGGAGATCTTCTTAAAGTTTTTCTGACTAAAAAAAACAAAGATAAACGAGGCCGTAAAGTCGAAGCTTCAGAATCAACTGCTATTGTTTTAGTAGTAGATAAATTAGCCGATGTTGGTTCGGTTATTTTCTTAATTCTCATCGCACTGTATCAGACTTCCTTCAAACTACCCGAACTCAACTGGACTGAAAAAGTCAAAACCATTCTTTTGGTTGCTACGCTATTGTGTCTCGTTCTGTATATTATTGTTGTAGTCCTTCGTACTCGTTCGAGCGCGATCGCACATTGGCTAAAAGGGTTCAAAACAGGACTTCAAGCCATGCAGGAACCAAAACGCTTGTCTGGCAGTCTGCTCATGGGGATGGGCAATTGGCTCAGCGAATTGGGTGCCCTACAAATTCTCTGCATTGCCCAAGGACTCCCCTTATCTTATCCAGAACTGATCTTAGCACTGGTTATTTTAAATATAGGGATCTCAGTTCCTATCTCGCTGGCCAATTTGGGAGTTTACGAAGCTTCGCTGGCCTTTGCTTTAATAAAATTTGGAGTTCCTGCCACTCAAGGTCTTGCGATCGCCACTGCCCATCATGTATCTCAAATGATCGGCACTGCACTCTGGGCCTTAGCGTTTTGGTTGTACCAAAGGTGGCAAGATTGGAACAGAAATGCTGAATGCTGAATGCTGAATTATGAACTTTTTTGAGAAACTCGATCGCGTGATCGTCCGCCATCAAAGTTTACTCGTTGTTGCCCTAGATCCCAATCCCGAAATGATGCCCCAAAAGTATCGGACTAGCGACAACCTAGATGGCTTATGGAATTGGTTGCAATTCGTTATAACAGAAACATCTAACTTAGTCTGCGCCTATAAACCGACGCTTGGCTTTTATGAAGCGTTAGGTATAGAGGGATTAGAATTACTCTTAAAAGTCATTGCGGCAATTCCTCAAGACATTCCCGTTATCTTAGATGCCAAACACGGGGATCTCAATACCAGCACGATTTTTGCTCGCACAATTTTTGAGCAATGGCAAGTTGATGCCGTAACCCTCAATCCCTATGCAGGACAAGATTGCGTCGCGCCTTTTTTAGTTTATTCCGACAAAGGCGTTTTTATCCTCTCCCGTACCTCTAATCCTGGTGCCGTTGCTTTACAAGAGTATCCCACCTCTGATGCGCCTTTTTATTTGCAAGTCGTCAGGGAAGCGAAAACCTGGGGAACACCAGAACAATTGTTTTTAGAAGTGGGAACCTCAGATCCAGAAGTCTTGGCAAAAATTCGCGCTGTTGCACCTGAGAGATTAATCTTGATGCGAAGTATCTGGGAAGAGGGCGATCGCCTCACACAAATTTTAACGGCTGGATTAAATAATAATGGCGAAGGATTGTTAATTCCAGTTCCTCAAGATTTATTAGCAAAAGACAATTTAGCAGACAATATTAGAGCGCTTAGAGAAGACGTTAACCAAGCGAGAACTCAAGTTATTCCAGCCAATTCTAGTTGCAATCTTTGGATACCTGATGTCTGTTTATTAAACAAGCATCCCCATCAAGATTTAATTTTGCAACTCTACGATATCGACTGTCTTTTGTTTGGCGAATACGTTCAAGCATCTGGGGCAACATTTTCTTACTATATCGACTTGCGCCGCATTATTTCTAATCCCCAAATCTTCCATCAAGTCCTCAATGCTTATGCCGAAATTCTCAAAAATTTGACCTTCGATCGCATCGCAGGAATTCCCTATGGTTCCTTGCCAACTGCTACAGGACTTTCTTTAAATCTCCATCGTCCCATGATTTATCCGCGCAAGGAAGTTAAAGCACACGGAACTCGCCGTCTCATCGAAGGGAATTTTAATCCTGGGGAAAAAGTCGTTATTGTAGACGATATTCTTATCTCTGGTAAAAGTGCGATGGAAGGGGCAGAAAAACTCAAATCGGCGGGGTTAGAAGTCGAAGATATTGTGGTATTCATTGACCACGAAGAAGGGGTTAAAGATAGGTTGAAAGAAAAAGGTTATCAAGCCTATTCTGTATTAAGTATTTCTGAAATTACCGACACTCTCTACGAATCAGGAAGAATTAATCAAGAACAATTTCGTGGCTTAACTAAACAACATTAAATAGAATAAACAACAAAACTTAAGCCAAAATTTCTGAATTTTATCTAGAATCACCATGAAAGTGCAGGGGCAACAGGTTAATTCGAGCATCCATTCTAGGGACTTATCATGGCCTTTCTGGCCCGTTGTGCCACTCTATCCCTATCTCAGACGGCGGACAATTTGTCAAGAAGTCATTAAAGATACGATTTGGACTTTTGACCAGCTTCAGGGTATCCTCTATGTCATCGTGCCGATTCGCATGACCGTTGTTAAACTCGAAGAAGGCGGACTCCTCGTCTATGCACCGATCGCACCGACCCCAGAATGTATCAGGCTTGTCAAAGACATAACACATAAGCACGGCGATGTCAAGTACATCATTTTCCCCACCATCTCTGGCTTAGAACATAAGGTTTTTGTCGGGCCCTTCGCCAGACGCTTTCCCAAGGCGCAAGTCTTCGCCGCACCGAACCAATGGAGTTATCCCCTCAATCTCCCGCTTAGCTGGCTTGGTTTTCCCCCCAGGCGCACTCAGATACTTCCAGAGGATAGCAGCCAAACCCCTTTTGCCAGCGAATTTGACTGCGCCATACTGGGCCCCATCGAACTTGGGCCGGGGCGTTTTGAGGAAGTTGCCTTTTTCCACAAGCGATCGCGCACCCTGCTAGTCACCGACTCCGTAATTTCCATCCCAGAGGAACCCCCTGCCATTGTCCAACTCGATCCCTACTCTCTGCTGTTCCATGCCAAGGATAGCGCCTTTGATGTTGTCGAAGACACTGAAGCTAAGCGTCGCAAGGGATGGGCGCGTATTTCCCTGTTGGCGCTTTACTTTCGTCCGAGGGTACTGGAAACAATCGCTTGGGGACAGGCATTTCGCGAAGCCCTTAAAGCGCCGGATCGCTCAAAAAAAGCGTATTTTGGTTTATTTCCCTTCAGATGGCAGGACGACTGGCAGCGATCGTTTGATGCCCTACGAGGAGGCGGACGCTTATTAGTGGCACCCGTTTTGCAGACTCTTATTCTCAATCGCGCACCGAGGGAAACCATCGACTGGGCTAACAAGTTGGCCAGTTGGGATTTCCAGCAGATTATTCCCTGTCACTTTGATTCTCCCATCAAAGCCGATCCGCATCAGTTTCGACAAGCGTTTGACTTCCTGTTCAAGCATGGAGAGCGATCCTTGCCTCAAGAGGACTTAAGATTTCTCAAGGAACTTGACGAAGGGTTAAACAAACGCGGTATCGTACCGCCCCCAGAAGAAAAGCTGTAATAAGTTACTATCGCTTAAGAGATAATCAGAAATAGTTATTATGCTAGGAACCTTTCAACAAAGTCATCTCCGCATTGAATTAGAAGCAAGTGAAAACGTTATTCGAGAGAGTTTGTTAAATACGAGTAAACTACGTCAATGGCTTTTTCCTCAGCGTTTTGCTCCTGGATTACCAGATAAGTTACATTCAGGATTGATTTTTACAACTTGGGTTGGCTTCATTTCTGTGCAGCATCAGGTAGCGATCGCCAACGATAATTGCTTGCGCTTGCTGTTGAGTCAGGGAATTGACGGATATCACGAATGGTCTTGGGGAGAAGGATGGGTGCAGTCTCGTCTCGAAGGAATTTCCCTATTACCGCTCAATTTGGGACAAACGTTGAATTTACTAAACCTGCGTCAATTTGTTTTATTGAATCAGTGAATTTTTATCGCCTTTAGATACATTTAGTACTTGTAAGATAGTTTGAAGAGTCTGGCGAGTCGTTGGCTTAATGCGCGATCGCTTCAAAAAACTACTTTGCATTGGTGGATTAGACAGATAAATTATAAATTGTGTCAACATGGCCTAAAATTCCTTTTAAATAACGGCGGAAAATTCTTTTGCCACGTTTTCAATTTTTATGGTTTGTCAGCCAATTCACTTCCGTTTTCTCTACCTGTTAGGGATACAACTTGTCGGAATCATTCTACTTAATAGTGCTAGCAGTAGACCTCTGCAAGCTCAAACTATTGAGAACGTTCCTATCTCGCCACCAGAAACTCCTTCGCCATTGGAAACTCCGACACCGTTACCCCCGCCAGAGGAGCTATTCAAACCTTCTGAACCAACCCCGACACCACAAGAAGAATTTCCTGCCAGCATACCAGGGGAAATTACTGTCAAGCGATTTGAGTTTGTGGGCAATACTGCTTTCACTCAAGAAGAACTCGCAGAGGTTACTAAGTCTTATACAAACCGTCCTATTTCCTTTTCAGAACTGCTCCAAGTGCGGGCGGCGGTCACAAAACTGTATGTAGACAACGGCTACGTGACTTCTGGTGCCTATATTCCTCCCCAAACCATAGAAGATGGAGTGGTCACAATTGAGATTGTCGAAGGCAGTCTGGAAGCGATTAATGTAGATGTTCAGGGAAGACTCACCGATGGCTACGTGCGCGATCGCCTTGCCCTAGCAACCGACAAACCACTCAACGTTCCTCGCCTTCTAGAAGCTCTCCAACTGCTGCAACTCGACCCTCTCATTGAAAAAATTTCTGCCGAACTCTCAGCAGGAACTCGTCCCGGTACTAGCGTGCTAGATGTTACCGTCGAAGCAGCCGATACCTTTAGCGCCCAAGTGGTTTTAGATAACGGTCGCGTGCCAGAGGTGGGCAGTTTCCGACGAGGTGTAGAGATAACGGAAGCCAGTCTCTTTAGCATTGGAGATGCCATAAGCGGCGCTTACCGCAATACAGACGGCAGTGATGACTTTGATTTTAATTATTCCATACCCGTCAATGCTCGCAATGGCACGATAAAATTGGGATACCGCAAGGTTTTTAGCCAGATTATCTCGCCTTCGATTTTCAGGGAGCAACTCGATATCGAATCGAATTACCAGAAATATACCCTGGCGTTTCGACAACCGATTATTCAAACGCCCAATCAAGAGTTAGCAATTGGCATAACCTTCGACCATCAGAGCAGCCGCACGGTTTTGGGCAAGATTGACGACCAACCGCTTGTGGTGTCGGGCACCAATGATCGCGGAGAGACGCGCGTATCAAGTTTGCGCCTTTTTCAGGAATGGACGCAGCGCAGTGAACGAGAAGTTTTTGCCGCGCGATCGGAATTTAATTTCGGTCTTGATATTTTTGATTCAACAGATTCTTTTGATGAAGCCATCAACTCGCAAGCGCCACAAACTCGTTACTTTGCTTGGCGAGGACAAGCACAGTGGGTACGTCTGCTCGCTCCCGATACTTTACTGGTCGCCCGTACCGATTTTCAACTGTCCGACAGCCCCCTAGTTTCGCTAGAGCAATTCGCTTTAGGCGGTTTGGGCAGCGTCGAAGGATATCGTCAAAATCAGGTCTTGACCGACAACGGAATTTTTGCTGGCCTTGAGGTACGCTTACCGATTGTTCGAGGTTCCCAGCTAGGCGGAACGTTAGTACAATTGATTCCCTTCGTTAATTTCGGTACGGGTTGGAATAACGCAGGACTAGCCAATCCCGATCCTCAAACCTTGATGTCAGTTGGTTTAGGATTGCAATGGCAACAAGGAGACTTCTTTAGCGCCCGTATTGACTGGGGAATTCCTTTGATTGATGACAATTCTGACGGCAATACCTGGCAAGAAAGCGGAATTCACTTTTCTGTAATTTTTAAACCGTTTTAGTGATTGGTGATTGGTGAAAAGATAGCTATCGGGACAAGACTTCAATTAGCATAATATGGACACGAAGTCGAGGAACATTTTAAGTAGGCTTTTAACTATTAGTATTAGCCTTTTGAATCACCTGGCAGTTATTGATATCAAAAAAGGCAGAAGTTGTAGAGATTGGGTAGGTATTTATTGCCCGGAAGTTATCAGATCTCGCTTGTATAACTAATTGTTCAGCTTTAGGAAAAGTCAATTCAGAATCAATTACTAGAGCGTAGTTATTACCTGATTCTTTTGGTTCACAAATTCTCACCTCACGCTTGGAAATGCCAAAATAACTGCCAGATATTTTTTTAGCCCTTTCGTATTCTCTCGCCAAATCAGAAGGGTTTTTAGAAGAGCCTGCAACAACGAAAAATTTTGGCTCAGATTGGCCTAATGCTAAAGCAACTTGGCTTTTGACTTCAGATTCAATTGTAGTTTTCAGAGTTTCTTGGCTATATTGATTAATTTGTGCTGCAAGTTGTTTATCTACGCTTTGCTTAACTGGCTCTGTTAGATCAATTTCTTCGATTTTTTGTTTAAACTCTTGAAAAGTTTCGACTCCCCAGATTATAAAAGCTACACCTACAATTGCAGTAGATAAACCTAAAAGTATACTAGAGGTTTTCAGCCATGTTAATAGCTTTTCCCTGGCTTTTATAACAAGGCGATCGCAATAAATTTCCTCGTCTTCCTTAAGCTGCTGACGGATGTTTTTATTCTCTTCTTCCAAAGCAGCCAAACGTTTATTGAGTAAGTCTAAATTTTCTTCAGACATCAGCTAACTCCTCCCCTTGGAAATTTGCCAATCTCTACTGCTGTTTCATATCAAATCCGGTTGAACAACCACAAGAACTAATAATGCGTTCGCGTAGCGTGCGATCGCCATTAGTGCATACATCCCGCTCACGACCAAGATGGTCGCACTACATATTAATATTATGGCTAATTAAACGGGTTTGATATCAATTTTATTTTGATGGATACTTTACTTCTCTTGGGCTAAAACTTGTTCGATCGCTTCTAAAAGAAGAACGATATTTTCGCGGCGACTGTTGTAACCCATCAAACCAATTCGCCAGACTTTACCGGCCAATTCGCCAAGTCCCAAACCAATTTCAATGTTATAGTCGGTTAGGAGTTTGCGTGCCACTGCCTTGCTATCAACTCCCTCTGGAACTTTCACGGTGGTTAGGGTAGGCAAGCGAAATGCTTCTTCTACGTGACAAGCTAACCCCAAATTGGCCAATCCTTCCCAGAGCAACCGAGCATTGGTTTGATGTCGCTGCCAACGTTCCTCTAATCCCTCTTCAGCTACCAAGCGCAGCGCTTCCCGCAAGCCATAGTTCATATTGCTAGAAGCCGTATGGTGGTAGACTCGCTCAGTTCCCCAATAGCGACTCAGCAGATTCATATCGAGATACCAATTCGCTACAGGCGATCGCCTGCTTTGCAGTTTATCCCAAGCGCGAGGACTCATGCTAAAGGGAG
>CAYTUO010000081.1:0-13458 GCA_964441015.1 uncultured Pleurocapsa sp. | reverse complement strand
AATTTTACTTAGCCCTACTCCAAAATGTTAAAAACATACCCTTGAAAGGAGGGGGGAGAGGGGTAAGACAGTTATCAGTTATCAGTTATCAGTTATCAGTCACCGATCGCCAATCACCGATCGCGCTTAGTCAGTTTTGCACTTAATTCCCATTTAATTCGATTGAGAATTGACGTTTCATCGAGAGAATTAAGAATACTTTTCACGACGGCCTTTGGCCCATCAGGGCCCCAGGATGCGCCATTGGCGAGATAAGTCTTCGTCACTTGTGCGATCGCATAACAAGCAACCCCGGCCACTCCTGCTTGCGTGATGGCAACGGACAAATAGGGCGCGAGGGAGGCCCCTCCGGTGGCGGGTGCAGATAAACCCAACAACCCCTTGAGAGAACTTAATCCCAGGGAGGCTAAAAATTCGCTAGCGCTGATCCCTCCCATACTAATCCCAATTTTCTGTAACAGCGTGATCGCGCCTTGTTGAGTCATGGGGATGCCATAGAGACGAGATAGTGCGATAATCATTGCCACATCGATGACTGCACCCGTTAACAGATCGAGAACGGTAACGGGGTTGAGCGCGATCGCAATCGCTTTTGTCATCACGGCCTTTTGAATCAATTGATTTGCCGCGTCTTCCCGAATCTCCATTTTTCGCTGGACTACCCGTTCGTTTACCTCATCGGCATACAGCATGGTATTGAGGGCGACAATAGATTTCCCCTCGCGGTGCAAAATTTCGAGAATTTTTAATTGAAGTTCCTCGATCTGAGGTTTTCCCCGACGGCGTTGCATCTTCAGCTTGCCATGTTTATCGCGAACTGCCTCTGCTAGCAAAGGAGAAGCAGCAACCATGACAATTTCCTGGGGCGAAAGTAACTGTTTTACCCGTTCATCGCGAATTTTGCGATAAATTGCCAAGCGATCGGCTTCGGGATACTGGTCGATTTTGTTGAATACTAATATCATTGGCTTACCCACTTCTCGCAACTGAGAAAGCGCCTCGTATTCAACCTTAGTGAGATCGCCAGAAACGACAAATAAAATCAGGTCAACCTGTCTGGCAATTTGACGTGCTAATGCCTCGCGGGTTTCTCCATCGACTTCATCGAGTCCAGGAGTATCGATAAGCTGGATCTGAGAATTGCCCAACCCTGGTAAGGATAAGCGCTGTATGTCAGAAAGACTGTTGCCGATAGTTTCCTGCGTCAGTTGCCAATTGGCACTTTCTATCGTGCGAGTGACTCCGTGCAAAGGGCCCGATTGAAAGATTTCTTGCCCTAACAGTGCATTGAGAACTGAAGATTTTCCCCGTCCCACGATGCCAAAAGCAGCAATCTGAACCACAGATTCTTCCAACTTCTCTAGCATAGCGGCGAGGCGATCGATGTCTGACTCTAGCTCCGTTTTTTCTTGAGGCGTTAGATCCAGATTGTTGAGTAAATCTCGCAAAGAGTGTTGAGCTTGTTTATAATTCAATTCTTCCTGAATCGCTTCAAAGCTAAGCAGGGCGCTATCTAACTCTTCTGAATTCCAACTCGTGTCAGGGGATTGATTAGACATCAGTTATCGATAAACTGACAATTGGGAACTGATTTGTTATTTTAGTCCTTTGAAGCAGTGAGTAGTGAAACATCCGTGAGTTCTAAGCGTTTGCCAGAAACCGTTGCCTACGTTCGCATCACCAATCAGTCCTGGCCACAGGGAAAGATTGAAGGAGAAGTGAGAGCAGCTACTTATGAGTGGCAGTTTCAATGGAATTTTCGACGAGGGCGGTTATCGGTGCAACCATCACTAGGACGTTCTTTGATTTTTGAACCTTTGGGACGTTTTTTAGAACGCTGCGATTATCAGTTAGAAGCGGGGGGCGATTATGAGTTTACCGTGCGTGCGGAACTCTAATCTATCTGACTCGTTTAAAATTTGCCGAGACTTGCTCTTACTTTTGCTCGAAATTGTTGCATGGCAAGACGTGGATTGGTAACCGTTACGTATTGAGATAGCAACGTAATATCTAGATTGGGAAGTAATGTACTGGCTGTTTGTTGTTCGTATTCTCCGCTTTCACTGAGATGATAAATTGTCAGTTGATTATTTTGCCAAAACCAAACCTCTTTGACTTCTAGTCGCTTGTAAACTTCTAGAAAATTAATTCCTCCACTGGTCAACACGACTTCAATAGCAATGTCGGGAAATTCTTTTTCCGTGCCAATACAGTAACATTCGTCTGATTCTTTGCCTACTTCTTGTTTCTGCTTACGAAAAGTCGTAGAACCGAGTCCCCAAAAATCGATTTCAGCTTCTTCTAAATAAACTTCTAGAAGTCTAGCAGCACTTTTTTTATCGACCTCATGGCGACGACTTGGGGACATAATTTCTAGTATTCCGTCAAAATAGGTTATTCGATACCGATCGCTATCTCCTAGATGAGCTAATAGGTGTTCGTATTGCTCCCAACTTACCTCACTAATAATTAACTTCTCTTCTGGATCGTCAATTGCCAGTGCGATCGCCTCAAAACCTTGCAGCAAAATTGATGTCATCTTTCCTTGATTTCAGTGTGATATACAACTACATTAGTCCATCGTCTCAAATCCTTAAAATAGGAATTGATATCGCACTAATAACTAACTGTGACTCAAGCCCTATCCCAACAAGAAACTCACTACAACCAAGCTCGCGCCAGCTTGCAACAAGCTTTATCCTGGTATTCTAGCTTCCGCCGCCACTGGAATTATCCCCCCAATCCAGACCTACAAGCAGCAGTCCGCAAGGATTTACAGTCCCTAAAAGCTGCTTTAGATAAACTCGAACAAAAAGTGATTAGAATTGCTGCGTTTGGACTCGTCAGTCGCGGGAAATCTGCTGTTGTCAATGCTTTGGTCGGTCAGAAAGTTCTCCAAACGGGGCCTCTTCATGGCGTGACGCAATGGCCTAAATCGGTGAGTTGGACTCCCGCTAGCGGAAAGGTGCAAGTAGAGTTAATCGATACGCCGGGATTGGATGAAATAGAAGGAGAAGCTAGGGCAACAATGGCGCGGGAAGTAGCGCGTCAAGCGGATCTCATTTTGTTTATCGTGGCAGGAGATATCACTCGCACGGAATATCAGGCCTTGTGTGAACTCAGGCAAAGTCAAAAGCCTTTAATTTTAGTCTTTAATAAAATCGATCTCTATCCAGAAACGGATCGCCAAGAGATTTACAAACAATTGCAAATCTTGGGAACGGGAAATTGTGATCGAGAGGAACAACAGGTTTTATCGCCTGATGAAATTGTGATGATAGCGGCAGAACCTCAACCCGTTCCGGTGCGGGTAGAATGGACTGATGGAAGCGTCAGCGAAGAATGGGAAACACCGCCCCCCCAGATCGACGAATTGCAAGAGAAAATCCTCAAAATTTTGAATCGAGAAGGGCGATCGCTCCTTGCCCTCAACGCACTTTTTCAAGCGAGAGAAGCTGAAGCCAATATTGCCAAAAAAACCTTAGAAATCCGTCAAGAAGAAGCTGAAGCCATTATTTGGAAATACGCCCAATATAAAGCTTTAGTCGTTGCCCTCAATCCCATTGCCATTTTAGATTTAGTGGGTGGAATGCTGGCAGATTTAGCACTGATTCGCGCTTTAGCAAGGTTGTATGGCTTGCCGATCACCAGTTATGAGGCGGGGAAACTCTGGCGGACTATTTTAGCGAGTTCTGGCGGATTATTGCTCGGAGAAATTGCAGGAAGTTTGATTTTAGGACTGGGGAAAAGCACTGCCGCCCTCACCAGTGTCTTGGAAAGTCCTGCGGCGATCGCTACTTATGCTAGTGCTGCGCTGACTCAAGGAGGGATGGCCGGTTATGGGGCTTATCTAGTCGGTAAAGCTGCTCAAGACTATCTAGAAAAGGGTTGCAGTTGGGGGCCTTTGGGGCCGAGTACGGTGATTCAAGAGATTCTCAGTCAAATAGAACCCGATGCGATCGCGGCTCGACTGCAACAAGAATTATCTCAATTTTGAAGTTCAAACGGGTAACTCCGCAGAAAAATCCTGACGTTTGATAAAGCGATAGGGCCCCATTAATGCCCCCCAAATTGCCTGGCCTGTGGTGGGATCGATTCCTTTATCGTAGGTTTTGAGTTCGTCGGGAGTGGCTTCAAACCCAAGAGAGACTTGATAGGTTCGATCCTCATAGGTAAAACTGCAATGCTCTTCTGAGGCAGGAAAAGCTTTAAAATGATAGCGATCGCTCTCCAGTCGATCTATTTCAACGTTTAGGGTACAATTCGGCAAGAATTCTACTTGTTCTGGAGTTATTTGCTGGAGCCATTCTGGATGGCAACCCGCCCCTCGAACAGCCTGAAGATCTTTAAACATATAGTGCTGTACTTGGAGGACGAGAGGATTAGTTTGGCTTTGTCGCAATCTGAGCAGGCGCGATCGATAGGGTTGGTCTAGATTAACGATACTGGCTTGTTCGGCAAAGAGAGTCAAACTATCTTCGGTAAATAAAAGGGTAGGACGCAACCAGAGACGTAGATGTACGTACCAAATCGGTTCGCTGAGGGCTTGTTGTTTGTTGTCAAATTCCCCTGCTAGATATTGTCCTAGAGCAATAAGTTCGGAAGAAAATGCCATCTAAATTTAGTAACAGAGAGTTTCTTCCAAAATAGTACAGATAGATCGACTACTTGTGCAGAGATTGACGCGATCGCAATACTCATACTAAGTTGCTTCAGTTTATAATCGCGATCGCTTTTATCGGCTAATTTTGCCCTACATCCCTTATGACTATCTGGCAACAGCAATACAAGTCATCTTCAGCCATTCCAACCCTCGAAACCCGCAAGCGAACCAGTCTATTAGTTTTGCTGTTACCTGCGACGATTTTTCTGCTGATTTTCTTTGTTCTCCCCTTGTTAATCGTACTTTTGTACAGTTTTCTAGAGAGGGGAACCTATGGCGGTGTCAACTGGATATTTACTCTCAATAATTATCAACGTCTTGCTGGAAGTGTATATTGGTCAGTCCTGTGGCGATCGTGTTGGCTAGCATTACTGACAACTGTTGCTTGTTTACTTGTTGGTTACCCCATTGCTTTTTTCGTTGCTACCCGTCCTCAACCGTGGCGCAATCTTCTTCTTCTATTAGTTATTATTCCTTTTTGGACTAACTTTTTGGTGCGTACCTATGCTTGGATGGTATTGTTACGTAGCGAAGGTGTTATCAATGTTGTCTTACAAAGTTTGCACTTAATTGATAAACCTTCAAAGCTATTATTTACGCCCTTTGCAGTTGGCATAGGCTTAATTTATGGCTATCTTCCCTTTATGATTTTGCCTTTATACGCCACAATTGAACGCTTTAACTTTTCTTTCATAGAAGCTGCCCACGATCTCGGTGCAAACGATTGGCGCACTTTTTGGCGAGTCATATTTCCGTTAACTCAACCAGGCATTATTGCGGGTTCGTTATTAGTTTTTATCCCATCAGTAGGGGCATTTATTACACCCGATCTTTTGGGCGGCGCAAAAACTCTTATGATAGGTAATCTTATTCAAAATCAATTTCTCAAAGCCCGCGATTGGCCTTTTGGTTCTACTTTATCTATTTTGATGATGGCAGTTATATTAATTCCAATTCTGTTTTATTTGCGTACTTCTAAAGAAAATACCTAAATTTTAAAAACTAAAAATCATGAATAATTATCAAAAAAAGATCGATATAATGATTCGAGGAGTAGGAAAAGTTGGGCTATGGATTAATGCTTGTTTGGGTTTAGCTTTTCTCTATCTGCCGATTTTAATTTTGGTAATTTATTCCTTCAATTCATCGCGCTTTAATGCTGTTTGGCGAGGTTTTACCCTAGATTGGTATCGCAGTTTGTTAACAGGAGTAACTGATGGTAGGGCACAGATTACCGATGTCATGATTTGGGAAGCGGTCAATAATAGTCTCTTAATTGCTGCAATTTCCACTGCGATCGCAACAATTTTAGGAACCATGATAGCGCTGGCATTAGAACGCTTTCGCTTTCCTGGGCGTACTGCCATAGAAGGGGTACTATTACTGCCGATAATTATTCCTGATATTGCGATGGGAATTTCGTTATTAGTTTTCTTCAGTTTGGTCTTTCAATTGTTAGAAAATCTGACGGGAATTCGTTTAGTATTGGGTTTGCCTACGATAATTATCGGTCATATTGCTTTTAATATTTCTTTTGCAGCAGTAACAGTGAGAGCAAGGATTGCTGAATTAGAACCTTCTTTAGAAGAAGCAGCTTGGGATTTAGGTGCAAACGAATGGCAAACGATGTGGCGAATTATTTTACCCCTGATCTTTCCTGGAATTTTGAGTGCGGCCTTACTAGCATTTACCTTATCTTTAGATGATTTTGCGATCGCTTTTTTTACTTCTGGAGTAGGTGGCACAACCTTACCTTTATATGTTTATGGAATGATTAAATTTTCAGTCACCCCTGCGATTAACGCCGTTTCCACTTTGATTTTATTAGCTTCTTTAATTTTGGTCGTTTCTTCCCTTAGCGTACAGCGACGCTGAATTAGTCATTAACTTGCCATTAATCTGTTTTCTGTAAAAAGCCTGCAATTTTTTCTACGGCCGCTTCTAAAATTTCTGGCTCGTGAACGAGAGCAAAACGAACATAACCTTCGCCGCATTTCCCAAATCCCGCACCAGGAGAGACAGCAACGCCAGTAGCAGCCACTAATTGAGTACAAAATTCTACAGAATTATGCTGCCAAGGTTCGGGTAATTTTGCCCAGACATACATGGTAGCTTTAGAGGTAGGAACGTGCCAACCAATGCGATTTAGGGCTTGAATAAAAGCATCTCTTCGTTTTTGGAAGGTAGCAACGGTTTGTTTGACTGATTCTTGAGAACCGTTTAAAGCCGCGATCGCACCGTTTAATATCCCTCTATATTGATTGAAATCAACAACGGCTTTGATCTTTCTCAGGGCTAAAATTAACTGGGCATTCCCGATCGCGTAACCGATGCGAAATCCTCCCATATTGTAAGACTTGGAGAAAGTAAAAAATTCGATAGAAATTTCTTTATTAGGATCAGCTTGCAAGACAGAGGGAGGAGGATTTGTCTCGTCAAAAAAGATATCGACGTAGGGGAAATCGTGAACTAAGACGAGATTGTGTTGGCGACAGAAATCAACCGCTTGCTGGAAAAAAGACAGAGGCGCGATCGCAGTGGTAGGATTGTGGGGATAGCTCAGTACCATCATGCGAGCTTGTGCCAGTACTGGTTCGGGAATCTCCTCAAAGACCGGCAAAAATTGGTTTTCTGCTAATATCGGCATGGGATAAACTTGTCCACCAGCAAGGTAGACACCGCCTGAATGAGAAGGATAGCCAGGATCTAAAAGTAGAGCAAAATCTCCCGGATTAATTAATGCCAAAGGTAAATGCGCTGTTCCTTCCTGACTTCCAATTAAGGGAAGTACTTCCGTTTCTGGATCGACGTGAATACCAAAGCGGTTCGTATACCAACTCGCGACAGCTTCTCGAAAAGCCTGAGTTCCGTGGTACAACAAATAACCGTGAGTATTGCGATCGCGTAACGACTGTGCGATCGTCGTAATAACGTGGTCTGAGGCAGGCAAATCGGACGATCCCAAGGAAAGGTCAATAATTTCTTTCCCGGCGGCCTTTGCTTTTGCCTTCGCCCGATCCATATCAGCAAACACATTGGCTTGCAGGGAGTATAATCGTTCGGCAAATTGCATTGTAGTTTTTAGTCCTGTAGTGCGAACGTCTCGATCGCTAGTTATCAGTTATCAGTTATTTGATTTTGGATGAAAGGATTCTCCCGATTTTAGATTTTAGATTTTGGATGAAAGGATTGATTCTCCCTTGTCCTCCTTGTCTCCCTTGTCCTCCTTGTCTCCCTTGTCTCCCTTGTCCTCCTTGTCTTCCCACACTCCCCACACTCCCCACACTCCCCACACTCCCAATCACCAATCACCTTCTCACCAATCACCTTCTCACCAATCACCGATCGCTAATTCAGATTAGAATCGAGCAATGTCTGTAGTTGCTGTTTTCCGATCGCGCCTTCGTGAGACTCTACAATTTCGTTGTTTTTGAACAGTCTGATCGCTGGAACGCCTTCGACTTGGCATTTTGCAACTGCATCGGGATTGGGATCTACTTCTAGTTTAACGACTTTGAGGCGATCGCTATAGGTATCTGCTATCCAAGCAATCGAAGGAGAGACTAAGCGACAAGGCCCGCACCAAGATGCCCAAAAATAGACGAGAACAGGTTTCTCTGCACTAAAAACTTCTTTTTCAAACTCGGAATCCGTAATTTCTCTAACACTGCCCATATCGATTATCATTTATCAGTCATCAGTTATCTAGCGTAATAGATAACAGGGGCAGTTAACAGGGAAAAGGTTGATAGTTTTGATAGCTTTTAGTCTTTATTCCCTATTCCCTATTCCCTATCTTCTATTTCCTATTTCTCATATTTCCTTAAGCTTTGAGCGAAGTTCTTCCAACTCTGCATCGACAACCGAGTTAGAGGCAGAAGATGATTTAGTGTCTGAAGCAGCAGGTAATGCCTCTTGAGGTTTAGAACCTTCTATCTGAGCTTTGAGCATCGATAGTTCGTCTTCTACACCGCTACCGGCTTCTAGCTGAGCGAACTGTTGTTCTATGCCATAACCGCTCAATTCTCCCACAGCTTGAGAGCGAGCTTCTAGTTCTAAAACTTTGGTCTCCATTCGCTCGAAGGCAGACATAGAGCTACTGGTATCGATGCCACCCAGCGTCTTTTGCAGTTCTTCGTTGGCTTTAGCGGCTCTCGCTCGTGCCTGAAGCATATTTTTCTTCGTCTTGGCTTCAGAAATTTTCCCCTCTAGCGCCACTAAGTTCCGTCTTAAGCTATCGACGAGAGTTGTTTGCTGTTCTAGCTGTGTTTTGAGGACTACTGCCGTATCTGTATGTGATTTTTTCCGTGTTAAGGCTTCGCGAGCTAGGTTTTCATCCCCTTTAGAGAGAGCCAGTCTCGCTCTTTGCTCCCATTTGTTTGCTTCTCCTAAGTCTTGGTTATATTTTTGTTCGGTACGTTTTTGCTCTGCAATTGCCCTGGCCACGGCTTGGCGTAGCTGCACTAGGTCTTCTTGCATATCGATAACGGCTTGCTCCAGAACTTTTTCTGGATCTTCAGCCTTGCTTACCATGTCGTTAAGATTAGCTCGGACGACTCGGCTAAGGCGATCAAATAATCCCATGACGCTATTTATCCTCTCTGAGTCTACGAAGTTAGTCGATTGGCAGGCTGTAATTTACGATCCTGCTTATTAAAAGTTTATCTTGATGCTCTTAGCAGTTACCAGTTATCAGTTATCAGTTATCAGTTATCAGTGTCAGTAGTTCAGTAGTGGTAGAGACGTTGCAGTGCAACGTCTGTACAAGAGTTCAGTAGTTCAGTAGTTCAGTAGTAATATCAAATCCGGTTGAACAACCACAATAACCAGTAGTGCGAGCGTCCCGCTCGCGTAAGCTCTTCGGCCCACACTACAATTACTGATAACTGATAACCGTCTTCTGCCCTCTGCCTTCTCTAACCAATCACCAATCACTAATCACTGACGACCTAATACGGCCACTTCCAGTTAACGATTTCAGAGCGATCGATGCCGTGTTCGTGGGCGTAGTGAAGGTTCGCGATAATCTGATTTTTCATGCGTTCTTTAGTGTGAGCAGCCGCAGAACCCAGCTTGGGAACGCGATCGATAACGTCGATGACCAAATTGAAGCGATCGATCTGGTTTTCGATCGCCAGTTCTAGTGGCGTGTTGATGTTACCTTTTTCTTTGTAGCCGCGAACGTGAATGCGTTCCTGGTTGGTACGACGATAGGCAAGCTTATGAATCAGCCAGGGATAGCCGTGAAAATTGAAGATCACCGGTTTATCGGGTGTAAATAGAGTATCGAAATCTTTATTTGATAAGCCGTGGGGATGTTCCGTATCTGACTGTAACTTGAACAAATCAACGACATTGACGAATCGAACTTTCAGTTCTGGAAATTCCTCACGCAAGATAGCGGTTGCTGCTAGAGATTCCATCGTCGCGATGTCTCCGCAACAAGCCATAACAACATCGGGGATATCGGGTTCCTTGCCGCGATCGTCGTTACTAGCCCAATCCCAGATACCGATCCCTTTACTACAGTGCGCGATCGCTTCTTCCATTGTCAGATAGACAAGATGTTTCTGCTTGTCTGCGACGATAACGTTGACATAATCGGTACTCCGAAGGCAATGATCGGCCACTGAAAGCAAGCAGTTGGCATCGGGAGGTAAATAAACGCGGGTGACTGAAGGACTTTTGTTAGTCACAACATCGATAAAGCCAGGATCTTGATGGCTGAAACCATTATGATCTTGTCGCCAGACGGTAGAGGAGAGCAAAATATTAAGCGAGGAGATAGGAACTCGCCAGGGAACCTCATGCTTGCTGATGTCTAGCCACTTGGCGTGCTGGTTGAACATGGAATCGATAACATGGGCAAAGGCTTCGTAGGTGTGAAAAAGACCGTGCCGTCCGGTCAAAAGATAACCCTCTAGCCAGCCTTCCAGGGTGTGTTCGCTAAGCATTTCCATCACCCGACCATCGGGGGACAGTTCGCTACCATCGAGATCTTCTGGTTTGAACTCTGCCATCCAAGTTTTCTTCGTGGCTTCGTAGACGGGATTGAGTCGGTTGGAGGCAGTTTCATCGGGGCCGAAGATCCGAAAGTTGCTTGTGTTATTGCGCATCACGTCGCGCAGGAAATTGGCGAGAATTCGGGTGGTTTCTACCTCAACTGTCCCTGGTTGGGGAATCTCAACGGCATAGTCGCGGAAATCGGGCAAACGCAGTTCTTTTCGCACTAAACCGCCATTAGTGATGGGATTGGCACTCATGCGACGGGGGCCAACAGGAGCAAGTTCTTTGAGTTCGGGAATCAGCTTGCCCTTTTCATCAAATAATTCTTCGGGTCGATAGCCGCGCATCCAATCTTCTAATAGCTTTAGGTGGTGAGGGTTACTGTGAATTTCACCCATCGGGACTTGGTGCGATCGCCAAAATCCTTCTACCTTGTGACCGTCTACATTTTTCGGCCCCGTCCAACCTTTCGGAGAGCGAAGGATAATCATTGGCCAGCGAGGACGACGCGCTTCCCCAGTTCGGCGAGCTTCTTCCTGTATGGAGCGAATTTGCTTGATGCAATGCTCTAGGGTAGCGGCCATTTTTTGGTGCGAAACAGCAACATCCTCTCCTTCTGGACATTCCACCACATAGGGAGTATAGCCGTAGCCGATAAAAAGGCTCTCTAGTTCTTCTGGCGTGATCCGAGACAAGACGGTTGGGTTAGCAATTTTATAGCCGTTTAGGTGAAGGATGGGCAGCACGGCTCCGTCGCGGATAGGATTGAGAAATTTGTTAGAGTGCCAGGCCGTGGCTAAAGCACCTGTTTCCGCCTCGCCATCTCCAATAACGCAGGCAGCGATCAAGTCTGGAGTGTCGAAAGCCGCACCATAAGCATGAGACAAGCTGTAGCCTAATTCGCCTCCTTCATGAATTGAACCTGGGGTTTCGGGGGTGCAATGACTGCCGATGTGACCGGGGAAGGAGAACTGTTTGAAGAATTTCTGCATTCCTTCTTCATCTTCGCTCTTGTCGGGATAAATCTCAGAGTAAGTTCCCTCTAGATAGGCAGGAGCAAGAACGCCTGGAGCGCCGTGACCTGGCCCTGTGATAAAGATGACATTTAGGTCGTATTTTTTGATTAAGCGATTGAGGTGAATATAGATAAAACTTAGACCGGGACTCGATCCCCAATGTCCTAACAAACGATACTTAACCTGTTCGGGTTTGAGAGGTTCTTTGAGCAGGGGATTATCGCGCAGATAAATCATGCCGACGGCAATATAGTTGCAGGCACGCCAGTAAGCGTCTATTTTACGCAGTTCTTCGGCCGAAAGCGAACTTTGCTCTAGTGCGGGTTTGCTAGGTGCTACTGTCATTGCTCTCTCCTGGTATTAACTAATTATTGAGTTGTTTATAGTAGCGTTTTAGCTATCGAACTCTACTACAAACGTTTGATTAATATTGAGGTCAACTTATTAAAGTTGTTAAACAATAAAGTTAAATGCTGTTTTTTAAATAACTTGATCTATCCAAATTTTGACTTGGAATCTAAGCCTTGAGCTTGGAGAAAAACGTTACCAAAAGTCTAGCTTACCCAACTTTAAAAGTCTATCTTTCTTTAAGATTTTTTTAATTAAATCGAAAAATATTCTTAAAAATTATATCGAAAGGGAGATGCACAAATGTAGGTAATTGGTATTAAAACCTCAACTTCTGATGGGGAGTCTAGTATTCTAGCATTGATCGCTTGAAAAGATTGGGAATTTAAACATTTTGCTAAAAGCTGTTATTAGTAAGAAATTTTAACGCGATCGCAATTTTTCCGATTATCGCTTTGCCAGTTGCTAAAATCTGAATTTTTTATTTAACTATCGGGTCTGAGCCAAAAAATTCTTAGGATAAAGATATTTAGATCGCGCCGTTAATAACCTCCTCTAGGGCAACAGTTTCGGCTGAACTGCTCTGCCTACTTACCTTTCTCCCAGATGACAAGCAAATTAAGGAGATGTTTTCATGACAGTTAAAATCGGTATTAATGGATTTGGTCGCATCGGACGACTGATGTTTCGAGCGGGGATAAATAACCCAGAGATTGAATTTTGTTGCATTAACGATCTCGTCCCGCCAGATAATATCGCCTACTTGTTAAAATACGACTCAACCCACGGTCGTTTTCCCGGTACGGTGGAAGCCAAAGAAAACGGCATTGTCGTCAATGGCAAGTTGATCCCCTGCGTCTCCATCAGAAACCCAGAAGAACTTCCCTGGAAAGACTATGGGATCGAATATGTCGTCGAATCTACAGGGTTGTTTACGGACTATGAAGGCGCTTCTAAACACCTGAAAGCAGGAGCCAAGCGAGTCGTTATCTCGGCACCCACCAAAGATCCCGCAAAAGTCCGCACTTTATTGATAGGAGTTAATCACCAGACCTATGACCCGGCCAAGGACACTATCGTTTCCAACGCGAGTTGCACGACCAACTGTCTTGCCCCAATCGCCAAAGTCATCCAGGAAAACTTTGGGTTAGCAGAAGGACTGATGACGACCGTTCACGCCATGACTGCCACCCAGCCGACGGTTGACGGCCCTTCTAAGAAAGACTGGCGCGGCGGACGGGGAGCCACTCAGAATATTATTCCCGCTTCAACTGGGGCTGCTAAAGCAGTAACCTTAGTCTTGCCGGAATTGAAAGGAAAGCTCACTGGGATGGCATTGCGAGTTCCTACCCCAGACGTATCGGTGGTAGATTTGACCTTCCGCACCGAAAAAGCTACCTCTTACCAAGAAATCTGTGCGGCCAT
>CAYTUO010000080.1:0-13540 GCA_964441015.1 uncultured Pleurocapsa sp. | reverse complement strand
CCTGGCATTACTTTAACCCAAACAGGAGGCAATACAACCGTTACCGAAGGAGGTAACACCGATAGTTATAGCTTAGTCTTAAAAACCCAACCGACTGCTGACGTTACCATTACCCTCACATCAGATAATCAAATCACCCTTAATCAGACTACCTTCACCTTTAATTCTACTAACTGGAATACTCCCCAAACCGTCACCGTTACAGCAGTTGATGACACGGTAACGGAAGGAAATCACACGGCTATTATTAGTCACAATGTCAGCAGTACCGATACGAATTACAACGGGTTAAGCATTCCTAATGTGAACGTGGGTATTCAAGACAACGATGCCGAAATTAAAGGCAATATTTGGAACGACATTGATGGCAATGCGGCTAATAATAGTGAACCCAATCTATCAGGCTGGACAGTTTATTTAGACAGCGATGGTAACAACCAATTAGATAACGGTGAACTTTCTACCCAAACTGATGCTAATGGTAACTATCAATTCACCAATTTACGACCAGGTGTTTATAACGTTGCCCAAATTGTTCAAGAAGGTTGGAAACAAACCTATCCTATCTTTACCATTAGCACCACTGCTGCTAACATTCCCCTATCTATTCCTACTTTAGACTTCATTTCTCCTCTCACAACTGGTCAAACTCAATTAAACTTTAGTTCAGCTAATTATACCGTTAAAGAAGACGGCACCGCTATCACCGAAATTATTGTTACTCGTAGCGGCAACCTCACAGTAAGCGTAACAACAACCCTTACTTTTGCCGATGGAACAGCCAAAGGATGCGGTTGTGCAGCAACTTCTGTTAACAACGACTTTAACTATAATCCTATTACTATTACCTTTGCTGAAAACGAAGTAAGTAAAGTTATTACCGTCCAAAATGCCATCTTAAATAATCCCAACGCTATCAAAATTCGTAATGATGATAAAGTTGAAGGAGACGAATACTTTACCATCCAATTAACTAACCCAACCAATGGCGCAATTATCGGCAATCAAGGCATAGCTAATGTTACTATTCTTGATGATGAATCACCACAAAATACCTCTACTAATACCCTTCCTACTGTTGATAATACTAACGCCACTAACCTGATTAACCTTGATGATTTATGGGCAGATTCTCGCTTTAGTAACATCAAAGGACAGGGGCAAAGTATCGTTATTATTGACACAGGAGCAGACTTAAATCATTCCTTATTTGGACCCGATAATGATAATAATGGCATAGCAGATCGCATTGTCTATCAATACGACTTTGCTGATAATGATAACGATGCAAGCGATCGCAACAATCACGGTTCCCATATTACCAGCATCGCCGCCCAAATTGCCCCCGATGCTAACCTTATTGTCCTCAAAGTCTTTGGGGATAACGGTTCTGGCAGTTTTGCTAACCTAGAAAAAGCCCTGCAATGGGTCAATCAAAATTCGTTAGCATATAATATAACATCTGTCAACCTTTCTTTAGGAGATAGTCAAAACTGGACAACGGAAACCTCACGTTATGGTATTGGGGATGAATTAGCGGCGATCGCCTCTCAAAATATCCTCATCGCTGCGGCTGCGGGTAACAGTTTCTACACCTTTAACAGTACCCCCGGACTAGCTTACCCCGCAGCAGATCCCAATGTCATCTCAGTGGGTGCAGTGTGGGCTGATGACTTCGGTTCTCGTACTTTTAGCAATGGTGCAGTAGATTACACTACCTTTGAAGATGCGATCGCTTCTTTCTCCCAACGTCACCCCCTCTTAGACGTATTTGCCCCCGGTATTTTAATTACAGGCGCAAATGCGACAGGTGGTACAGTGAGTATGGGAGGGACTTCTCAAGCGACACCTTATATTAGTGCGATCGCTACCCTCTCCCAACAGATCGCCCAAACCTATCTCGGACGAGAACTCACCTTAACCGAGTTTCGTACCCTCTTAGACACCACCAGCAATTTAATCATTGACGGCGACGACGAAAACGATAACGTTACCAACACCGGAATAAGTTATCCCAGAATTAATGCGATCGCCCTTGCCCAAGGCATCCTCACCCTCAGCAACACTTCATCAGGGTCTAATTCTGGCAATACGGGCAATAATGGAACGAATGACCCCTTATACGTTCCCGATAGCACCGTCAGTCTCGTTCATACTATCACCCTCACGGCGGGGCAAATTGCCACCGGAATTGACTTCGGCAATCAAAAACTGAATCAACCGCCAACCCTGAGTAACATCAGTAAGAGTGGGAATGAAGACAATGCGATCGCCTTCAGTTTAGCTGATTTTACCGCCGCCTTCAGCGATCCTGACGGCAACAGCTTAACTAAGATTCAGATTACCACCCTTCCCAGCAACGGAGTCCTCAAACTGAGTGGGGTAACGGTAACTGAAGGACAAGAAATCGAGGCTACCGCTTTAGGCAACCTCACCTTTGAACCGAATGCCAACTTCAACGGGAATATCAGCTTCAACTGGAATGGCTTTGACGGCACGACTTACGCCACCAACCCCGCTCAGGTGAACCTCACCATCAACCCTGTCAATGATGCACCGATTGTGCAAAATGCGATCGCCGACCAAAGCGTGATCGAACAAAGTCTCTTTAACTTTACCATTCCTGCGAATACTTTCTCCGATCTCGATGCAGGCGACACATTAATTTACACGGCAACACTTGACAACGGTAGCGCTTTACCTGCGTGGCTAACCTTCAACCCAACTACCCTCACCATCAGTGGAACGCCTACGCTAAATGCGGCTGGCATTTATAACATTACTGTTACTGCTACCGATTCTTCTGGGGCAAGCGTGAGCGATACTTTTGCCTTGACAGTCATTAATCTCGTTAACGGGACGGCTAGTAACAACACACTGACGGGTACGGCAGGTATCGATTACATGAATGGATTAGCAGGTAACGATACCATGACTGGCGGAGACGGAAACGACCAACTCGACGGCGGAACGGGCAGCGATAGAATGCTGGGCGGAAAAGGAAACGACTTCTATTTTGTCGATAGTACCAGCGATGTCGTTGTCGAAAATGCCTCAGAAGGTAGAGATACCGTAAGCTCTTCTGTCAACTATACCTTAACTGCCAACGTAGAAAATCTCATCTTGACAGGAGGGGCTAACCTCAACGGGACTGGCAACGCTCTTGCCAACGTCATGACGGGCAACAGTGGCAACAACCAACTCAAAGGGAATGACGGCAACGATAATTTGAGCGGACTGGCAGGTCAAGATACGTTATTTGGAGGCAATGGGAACGATACGCTTTCAGGCGGCGACGGGAACGATTCTCTGCTTGGCGAAAGCGGGAATGATTCTCTCATTGGCGGGAATGGCAACGATACCCTCGATGGAGGTAAGGGGAACGATGTATTAGCAGGCGAGGCAGGAAACGATACTTACATCGTCGATAGTATAAGCGATGTGGTGACAGAAACCTCTTCGGGGGCAACGGAAATTGATACTGTTAAGTCTTCTGTTACTTATACCCTGCTTGAAGGACAATATTTAGAAAAGCTAACTCTGACGGGGACTGGCGCGATTAACGGGACGGGGAATTCTCTCAATAATACCCTGACAGGTAATAGTGGCAGTAATACTCTCACAGGTGCAGGTGGGAACGATACCCTTGATGGCGGTGGCGGCGCTGATAAGCTTCTTGGGGGTGATGGGAACGATAACCTCGTCGGTCGTGCAGGCAACGATACTCTTACGGGAGGTCAAGGGCTAGATCGCTTCCGATTCAACGCTCCCAACGAAGGGATTGATCGCATCACCGATTTGGTGGCAGTAGATGACTCAATTGTGATTTCTGCGACAGGTTTTGGCGGCGGACTTGTTGTTGGTACGTTACTTGAGGCTCAGTTGGTCTTAGGTGCGGCAGCAGCAGATGAGAGCGATCGCTTTATCTACAATCAAGGAACTGGGGCACTTTTCTTTGATGCTGACGGAACAGGTGCTAGCGTTCAAGTCCAAATCGCTACTCTTACAACTAAACCCGTGATTAGTGCTAATGACATTGTGGTGATTTAGAGGATTAAAGGCGCGATCGCACTCTTGACAATAGTTTCCGAACTTATACCAATTTGAAAAAAGGATGCGACAGATAAATTTACAGAATCGGGACTTAGAAAGGGATTCCGAATCCAAAATCCTTTCTATAGCAGAGGATTTTAACCCTTGAGAAAGCGACTGGCAAAAGAAAAAGCATCTCCTAGATCAACATCTCCGTCCGCGTCGGTGTCTAAAAATGTATTGAGTACGGAATTAGAAGATGGCGAATCGGAAGTAGCATCAGTTTGTCTTCCCGATCGCAGTAAATTCAAAATAATCGGGGTCAAGACTGGTAGCATCGATTGAATCGTGTCTGGATTCAAACCTGTTTTCTGGGAAGCATCTTGGGTGATTTGTTGCTGTTGTTGGGGACTGAATAAGGCTTCCACGGCGGCTGGATTTGCCCCTGTCCCGCTAAATTGGTCTATAATCGCTGCTATTTGTTCATTTCCGCCTGTTTCTCGCTGTTGTTGGAGTGCTGATCGAACATAGTTGCCCACAACTGAGGTCACGGTTTGCGCGATCGCGGGATCTACCCCTTTACTACTCGCTAGTTGTTGCAGTGTGCCTAAAATTTGACTGATTCCATCGGTACTGGCTTGCTGGTTAGGATTATTGATAGCATTTAAAACTTGATCAAAAAGTCCCATAGTGTTCTCTACCTTTGGTTTATGCCTCATGATACTAAGTTTACATTAGACTTCTTGCTCTTATTCGGGGAAAGGGTAAGGGGGAAAGGGGAAAAGTCTAGTTTTCCCTTTCCCCTTTCCCCTTTTAAGTGCATCTGAATTAAATTTTTTGATTTATGCAAGAGGTCTATATTTATACGTAAGTGTTGCGATCGCGCAGTTTGATGAATTTTCTCAAAAGATTAAACTACTTTTTACGGCTTGTTCTCTCAGTAATATCACTAATTCCTGGCAAATGCACGGACTTTCCTTGCCACAAACGGATCATTAATCCCAAACAAGTTAGAAGATAACCAGAAGTAAGCAGACCATTGAGATAAAGCAAACGAAGCGTTAAAAATTCCGACGTTTGTACAGATCCCATCCACAGTAAACTGTAGACAAGCAACCAAACTAAGGTCAAAGTAACAGATAAACGACTGACAGCTTGTTGCTCGCGATTCCCTTGTTTGCGATACAGCGTCCACAGAGCAGGGAGCCAACCTACAATCGGAAGCAGATAAATTAATAATTGTAATTTGTGCAGTTTCTGCTCTTGAAACGGATCGTTATCTTTCATTAATTTAAACCATGACACAGTTTGCAGCCATTATTCTAGCTGGCGGACAGAGTTCTCGTATGGGACGAGATAAAGCACTCATCGAAATTCAAGGAATCCCCTTGCTACAAAAAATTTGTCTGATCGCCAGTCAATGTGCCAGCCAAGTCTATGTTATTACTCCCTCGATAGAAAAATATCAAGTGATCGCTCCCAAGGATTGCCAAATGATACGAGAAGTCACTGTACCAGGAGAAACCCAACCTCACGGGCCTTTAATGGGCTTTGCACAGGCGTTACCTTACGTACAAACTGAATGGGTACTGCTACTCGCTTGCGATCTACCCAATCTAACCTCGTCCGAAATTCAACAATGGTCTAGTCATTTAGAAACAATCTCTCAAGACGCGATCGCGTTGTTACCCAGAAGTGCTAAAGGATGGGAACCTCTATGCGGTTTTTATCGCCGTCGTTGTTTGCCCTTACTTAATGAATATATCGATCGCGGTGGCAGATCCTTTCAGAAATGGTTAGAACAGTATCCCGCACAAGAACTTCCCGTCAGTGATCCGCAATTGTTATTTAATTGCAATACGCCAGCCGATTTAGAGCAATTACAAACAAATCCTCTCAGTCCTAACCATTAACTCATGTTACCTCTTATCTACCCCCTAGAACCTACCGCCGACGGTTCATATACCTTCTTTTCCTATGAGTTTGGTGAAACCTTTCATTCCTCTTCAGGTGCCAAACAAGAAGCCGAAAGAAAATTTGTCGAACCCTGTCAATTGGCAGAAAAAGCTAAAGCTAACCATTCCCTGAAATTACTCGATATTTGTTACGGCTTAGGATACAATTGCGCTGCTGCCTTGGAAACGATTTGGACAACGAATCGTGACTGTCAGGTAGAATTAATTGCTCTAGAATTCGATGCAGCCGTCCCCTGTCAAGCGATCGCCCATCAATTACTCGCTCAATGGTCGCCACCGATCCCCGAACTCTTAAAGGAACTCGCAGAAACTCACCAGGTCAAAAATTCTCGACTAAACGCTCGATTATTAATGGGAGATGCTAGGATAACCCTTCAAAAAACCCAACAATCCAATTTTAAAGCCGATGCCATCTTTTTAGACCCCTTCTCCCCTCCCAAATGTCCCCAACTGTGGACGGTAGAATTTTTAGCCCTGATTGCGCGATGTTTGCAACCGGGTGGAAGACTTGCCACTTATTCCTGTGCGGCTTCGGTGCGAACGGCTTTACAATTAGCAGGGTTACAAGTCGGTGCATCCAATAGCGTTGGCAGGCGATCGCCAGGAACAATAGCCAGTTTTAGCAGTGAAGGCTTGCAGCCTCTTTCTCAACAAGAATCCGAACATTTACAGACTCGTGCTGCCATTCCCTATCGCGATCCTCAACTGCAAGAGTGTGCTGAAATTATCAAGCAACGAAGACAAATCGAACAACACTCTAGTCATCTCGAACCAACCAGTCATTGGAAAAAACGTTGGTCTAGAGTTTTTACGCAAATAACTTAAATTTCTGTAAACTCCCTTAAATAAAATTCCGTAGAAAAACTGATGTGCGAAGTCCCCAAGATTGCACATACTAAGAGTTAGTATAGATAATAAAATGTCGCATTCCTCCTGTTGCTGTGAATACTCTAGTCAGTTCCGAGCAAGCCAAAGTCCTAGTTGTTGACGATCACCGCTACAGCAGGATGGCAGCCGTCGATCTGCTCTCATTAGATGGTTACCAAGTTCTAGAGGCAGATGGTAGCCGAGAGGTCGTTCAAATCGTCCTTGAAAATCAACCAGACCTCATCTTGCTAGATGTTATTATGCCTCACAGCGATGGATTTGAGATCTGCCAACGACTGAAGCAGGAGCAACGAACTCGTTCGATCCCAGTTATTTTTATCACAGCTTCCGACGATAGAAATTGGCGACTCAAAGGTCGAGCAGTTGGTGGGGACGACTTTCTGGTAAAACCTCTTGATCGCCTCGAACTGTTAACCAAAGTCAAATTATTAATCCAGCAAAAGCGCCTCAATGAAGGCTTAGATCAAACCGAACGGGTGTTATTTTCCATTGCCAGTGCTATTGAAGATCGCTCCTCAGAAGGCGGCACATCCTTTGCCAGGTTAGAACAATTAGCGCAATCTTTTGGCGAATACTTGCAACTGTCACCCACAGAAATTAGCGATCTGATTTTTGCAGCACGCCTTCACGATATCGGTACGGTAGGCATTCCCGATGCTGTCTTGCTCAAAAAAGGCGAACTGACAGCCCAAGAAAGAGAAATGATCAAACAGCACGTTCTCATCGGAGAAAAAATTTGTCAACCGATGCAAAACAGACGGGGAGTCCTGCCGATTATCCGCAATCACCACGAACGCTGGGATGGTAGCGGTTACCCCGATGGTCTGACAGGAGATGATATTCCCTGGCTAGCGCAAGTTTTTCAGATTTTCGATATCTATGATGCGCTAACGAGTGAAAGACCCTATAAACAAGCATTAACCCCTAGCGAAGCTTTGGAAGTTATTGCAGAAGAAACAGAAAAAGGATGGCGCAATCCCCGACTCGTACAACAATTTACCGACTTTATTCAAAAAACTGAGATAGAAGAGTGATTGGTGATTGGTGAGAAGGTGATTGGTGAGAAGGTGATTGGTGATTGATAACTGATAACTGATAACTGATAACTGATAACTGATAACTGGTAACTGGTAACTGTCCCCACACTCCCCACACTCCCCACACTCCCAATTCCCCATTCCCAATGACTAATCATTGGCGAAGGGGATCGAGACACGATATACTCCAGTCGAGGAACTTAACGAAGATAGAGCAATGGTAGCGGTAGCAATTTTAGCGGCTGGGCGCGGAACCCGGATGAAATCTAATCTGCCAAAGGTTTTACATACTCTAGGAGGGCGATCGCTGCTTGAGAGAACTCTCGACAGTTGCCAACTGCTCAATCCTAAACGGCGTATAGCGATCGTTGGCTATCAATCCGCACAGGTCAAAAAGGCACTCCAACACCAACAAGGATTGGAATTTGTCGAACAAACCGAACAATTAGGCACGGGTCATGCAGTCCAGCAACTCCTGCCTCATTTAGAAGGTTTTACAGGAGACTTGTTAGTCTTAAATGGCGACGTTCCCCTGCTGCGGCCAGGAACACTTCAACAACTCTTACAAATTCATAAAACCCATCAAAATGCAGCTACCCTTCTAACCGCCCAATTACCCAATCCTAAAGGCTATGGGCGGGTTTTTTGCGACGGAAACAATATCGTGACGCAAATTGTGGAAGACCGAGACTGTACCGCAGCCCAAAAGCAAAATCATCGCATCAACGGCGGAATTTATTGTTTTAATTGGCAAAAACTCCGAGAAATCTTGCCTAAACTCAGCACCAACAACGATCAGCAGGAATACTATCTTACAGAGGCGATCGATTACCTCCAGCCAGTCATGGCAGTGGATGTAGAGGATTACCTGGAAATTACAGGTGTCAACGATCGCAAGCAACTAGCAGAAGCTTATACAATCGTGCAAACGCGGCTCAAAGATTACTGGATGGCAGCAGGCGTAACGCTGGTTGACCCCGATAGCATCACCATTGACGACACGGTAACGTTGTCTCCAGATGTGATTGTCGAACCGCAAACTCACTTACGTGGAAATACGCAGATAGGTTCGGGCAGTCGCATCGGCCCTGGCAGTTTGATAGAAAACAGCCAAATTGGAGAGAATGTGACGGTGATCTATTCGGTGGTCAGCGATAGTCAGGTAGAAGCGGGATGTCGCATCGGCCCCTACGCACACTTGCGCGGTGAAGTTAAGGTCGGACAGTCTTGCCGCATCGGAAATTTTGTGGAATTAAAGAAGACCGAGATCGGAGAAAAAACCAATGTGGCTCACTTATCTTATTTGGGAGATGCCACGCTAGGCGATCGCGTCAATGTCGGTGCTGGAACTATTACTGCTAACTACGATGGCGTGAAGAAAAATCCTACCCAGATCGGCAGTCGCACCAAAACTGGAGCTAATAGCGTCTTCGTTGCACCCGTCACCATAGGAGAAGACGTAACAGTAGCAGCAGGTTCGGTCATTACCAAAGATGTCCCTAATGAATGCCTCGCGATCGCCAGAGAACGCCAGAAAATTATCGAAGGATGGGCAATGCCTGAAAGATGAGGCAGCAAGAGAGGGGGAAGTGCGGGAAGTGTGGGGAGAAAAGGGAGCAGAGGAGCAGGGGAGATGAGGAAGAATTTCCCAATCACCAATCACCAATCACCTTCTCACCATTGCCAATCACCTTGCCGGAAACCCTCGTCTAATGATAAGATGACAAATTGTGTCGAATTTAATGAGAGTTCATGCCTAAACTCAAAACTCGCAAAGCGGCAGCCAAACGCTTTCGTGCCACTGGAAGCGGAAAAATCTTCCGCCGCAAAGCCTACAAAAACCACTTGTTACAGCCTAAAAGCTCCGAACGCAAGCGTCGCTTGTCTCATATTACGCTAGTAAGCGAACAAGACGAAGGTGAAGTTCGGCTGATGCTGCCCTATTTATAAGTATTGTTGTAAAAAAATCACCAGACTAAAATCCATAGAGAGTAACCATGACAAGGGTAAAACGAGGTAATGTAGCCCGCAAACGCCGTAAAAAAATTCTCAAACTAGCCAAAGGCTTTAGAGGATCGCATTCAAAACTGTTCCGTACAGCGAATCAACAAGTGATGAAAGCCCTGCGGAATGCCTATCGCGATCGCCGCAAACGCAAGCGGGATTTTCGTCGCCTTTGGATTACTCGCGTCAACGCCGCCGCACGGCAAAACGGAATGAGCTACAGCAAGCTGATCGGTCAACTGAAAAAAGCCAACATTCAACTGAACCGGAAAATGCTAGCACAGTTAGCCATACTCGATCCTCAAGCTTTTGCTAAAGTTGTCGAAGTCGCAGGTCAAGCGAAAAAACTTTAAATACCTATAAGTAAGCTTTTTGTGTCTGCCGTCGGGCAGTCGGTGGACGTTAAACAGTTGCTTGCAGAGGAGAATCTAGACCTTGCTCAAAATCAGAGACGATTCTAAGCGGGCCTTACCCAGTAAAGCAAGAATCCCCCTTTTCGGCGGTGGGAGTGTCAATACTCGATAATTTACAATAATCAGGAGAAAAAACCTTATATGTCTCGCTACAGAGGTCCCCGTCTTAGAGTGGTACGACGGCTGGGAGAACTACCTGGATTAAGCCGCAAAACCCCTCGTCGTAAATATCCCCCAGGACAACACGGTCAAAACCGTAAAAAGCGTTCTGAATACGCTATCCGTCTAGAAGAAAAGCAGAAACTACGCTTTAACTACGGCGTGAGCGAACGGCAACTACTCCGCTATGTACGGAGAGCTAGACGTGCTACCGGTTCTACCGGTCAGGCATTGCTCCAACTGCTAGAAATGCGCTTAGACAATACTGTCTTTCGTTTAGGGATGGCGGGAACAATTCCAGGCGCACGCCAGTTAGTCAACCACGGTCACATTACCGTCAATGGCAAAGTTGTCGATATTGCTAGCTATCAGTGCCGCCCAGGAGATGTCATTGGCGTGAGAAATCGCGACCAATCTCGTCGTTTAGTACAAGCTAATATGGAATATCCTGGTCTAGCTAATCTTCCCAGCCACTTAGAGTTCGATAAAAACACCCTTGTCGGTAAAGTCAACGGTGTTATCGAACGGGAATGGATTGCCCTACAAATCAACGAACTACTCGTGGTTGAGTACTATTCTCGACAAGCATAAGAATTTTGTTAGCATCAAGGATTCTGGATTCTGAAAAGACCTTTGTCTTCGGGATTCAGAATTTGTTTTTGAATTCTTTTTTTGTTAGTTTAGAAGAAGAAAACTTTTAATACGCTACCTTAGTCTAGTCAAAAACAAAATTAGGAGAGAGCTTTATGGCTTCTAATCAAGACTCTCTTATCTCAAAAGTTCGACATAATAGTAAGAATCAACGTCAAAAAATATTAAATGAATTAGAAAAATTAATAGAGCCATCAAAACTTGATTTAAGCCAAAAGGTTAAAAGATTTTTTAACAGCTTTTCAACAATAGATAAAATATTTATTGTTTTATATAATAGTATTAGTTATATTATTAATTTTAACTACACTATTACTAAAAAATTATCCAGATTCAGGAATTTTTTTCAAAATAGCTGAACTTTTTTCATTAATAAGTCTTTTAATTTTACCATTAATTTTTGTTGTATTATTTTGGAATAAACCCAGAAGAGTTCTGAGTAATTCTTCTCAATTTATTTTAAAAAAGCGGATATTTATTGATACCGGATTTGTTTTTGCACTCATTAATCAACGAGATCAATAGATGGCAATCACTCCACAATTGTTTAACCGAGCTTTTAAGCTATACAAAAAAACCAAGATAAGCAATGGGGTTTAGTCGATTGTGTTTCATTTGAAGTCATGTGGGAAGAGGGAGTCAGCAAAGTTCTGACTTTTGATAGTCATTTTTCACAAGCAGGCTTTCAAATTTTGACGAGTTAGGCAGTTATCTCAAGTCCGTTTGATTACTTACACTTTGAAGGTTGAAAAGGCAGAGGACAGTTTGATTGACTTTAATGTGAAGAAGTTCTGTAGCTTTGTGCAACTTAGCTTTTAATTGCGTCACGATAGATCTAGAAGTATTTACTATGCCAATCCAAGATGAGAGAACACGATGTCGTTATTGTCGGCGGTGGTTTAGCGGGTTGCCGTGCCGCCCTAGAAATTAAACGCATTAACCCAACTATCGATGTTGCCCTCGTTGCTAAAACTCACCCCATTCGTTCCCACTCCGTCGCAGCACAAGGGGGAATTGCCGCAACGCTAAAGAATGTAGACCCCGAAGACAGTTGGGAAGCACACGCCTTCGATACGGTAAAGGGTTCCGATTACTTAGCCGATCAAGATGCAGTAGAAATCCTGACCAAAGAAGCCCCAGACGTGATTATCGACTTGGAACACATGGGGGTTCTTTTCTCTCGCTTAAGCGATGGACGAATTGCCCAACGTGCCTTTGGCGGACATTCTCAGAGACGGACTTGTTACGCTGCCGATAAGACAGGCCATGCCATCTTACATGAATTGGTCAACAACTTGCGTCGTTATGGGGTGCAAATTTACGACGAGTGGTATGTGATGCAACTGATTGTCGAAGAAGGAGAGGCAAAAGGGATCGTCATGTACCGTATTCTCGACGGAGAAATAGAAATCGTCCGTACTAAGGTCGTGATGTTGGCAACGGGGGGTTATGGGAGGGTATTCAATACCACTTCTAATGACTTTGCTTCGACAGGGGATGGATTAGCGATGACGGCGGCGGCGGGCCTTCCCTTAGAAGATATGGAATTTGTTCAATTCCATCCTACGGGTTTGTATCCGGTAGGGGTATTGATTTCTGAAGCAGTACGGGGAGAGGGAGCATATCTCATTAATAGCGAGGGCGATCGCTTTATGGCAAAATACGCCCCTAGTCGGATGGAACTTGCCCCCCGCGATATTACTTCACGCTCAATTACTCTAGAAATTCGCGCCGGACGAGGCATCAATTCCGATGGCAGTGCAGGAGGGCCCTTTGTCTATCTGGATTTGCGCCACGTGGGGAAAGAAAAGATTATGAGTCGAATTCCTTTCTGTTGGGAGGAGGCACACCGACTGTTAGGCATCGATGCAGTACACGAACCTATGCCCGTGCGTCCTACTGTTCATTATTGTATGGGGGGAATTCCCGTCAATACGGACGGTCAAGTGCGCCGCAGTGCAGATAGTCTAGTGGAAGGCTTTTTTGCGGCGGGAGAATGTTCCTGCGTCTCGGTTCACGGAGCAAATCGTTTGGGGAGTAATTCTCTTTTGGAGTGTGTGGTGTATGGTAAAAGGACGGGAAAAGCGATCGCGCAATATGTCGAGCATCGCAAATTACCTGAACTGAATGCCCAGCCTTATCTCGCGGCTACAAAAGAGCAAATTCAAAGCCTCTTCGACCAAAAAGGAACGATCCGCATCGGTCAATTGCGTCAGCAATTTCAGGATTGTATGAGCGAGCATTGCGGCGTTTTTCGTAGTGAGGAAACGATGAAGGAAGGTTTGGCAAGAATTCAGCATTTAAAGCCACAATATTCCCAAATTTATCTCGATGATCGCAATAGTTGCTGGAATACAGAATTAGTTGAAGCGCTCGAATT
>CAYTUO010000079.1:0-13543 GCA_964441015.1 uncultured Pleurocapsa sp. | reverse complement strand
GGTCACAATTCATCCCGCCGCTAAAAGCGGGGGACTTCTTGTGACATCAAGTTAAATCCGATTGAACCAATATAACTTGGAGAGTGGGGGCATCCTTTCCGCCAACGAGACATGATGTGTTCCCCACCCGCTACGCGAACGTATTAAATCGCTGAAACAGTTGTCATCGGTTGATTTTAGCCGATTTTAAATCTTGAATTTCGGAATTTTCTGAGAAATGCGGGATTTGTCTCCCACTATAATGGAGACACCTATGTGTCGGGCAGAAAAACCTGATTAATTTCCTCCGTTCGGTCAGCATTTTGCCTATGCTATCCCTTTCCTTGACAGAGATTGAGCTAGAAGCCGCGATCGCCCCTCCTCCCCCCCTCGTCACGCCAGAAACCCCAGTTACCGAAGCGATCGCCTTAATGAGTGCTGCGCTTGCTAACTGTTCCTTATCGGCAGAGGAGAGCGCCAAAACCAGAACCAGTTGCGTCCTAGTAGTCAAGGAAAACCATCTGCTGGGCATCCTTACCGAACGGGATGTGGTGCGCCTCAGTGCCGAAGGGCGACCATTGGGAGAAATCGCGATCGCCGAAGTCATGGCACACCCAGTCATTACCCTGCGCCGCTCCGAGTTTACCGATATTTTCACCGCCCTCAATCGGCTGCAAGCTCATCGCCTTCGCCACCTACCACTCCTCGATGAAGGCGATCGCCTCCGTGGCATCCTCACCCATGCAAGCTTGCGGCAACTGCTGCGCCCAGTAGACTTGTTGCGGCTTCGCCTCGTCTCGGAAGTAATGACCTCCCAAGTCATCTGGGCTGAACCCCATACCTCCATGCGGAGAGTTGCCCAACTCATGGCAGAGCATCGAGTTAGCTGCGTTGCGATCGCCTCGGCAGAGGGAAACGGGAAAATCATCCCCATCGGTATCGTGACGGAAAGCGATATCGTCCAGTTCCAATCATTAGGGCTAGATTTTAACTGCATCACGGCGCAGACGGTGATGAGTAGCCCTCTGTTTCCCGTCCGTCCCGACGATTTCCTCTGGACGGTACAAAAACTGATGGATCAGCGACAGATCAGGCGAGTGGTGGTGACGGGAAAGCAAGGAGAGTTGTTGGGAATTGTCACCCAAACCAGTCTGCTCCAGTCCTTAAATCCCCTAGAGCTTTACAAATTGGTCGAGTCACTGGAAACCAAAGTGTCTCGTTTGGAAGCCGAGAAAAGGGCGTGGCTGGAAACCCGCAATGTCGAACTAGAGCAAGAAGTGCAGGCACGCACCGCCCAATTGCAGGCACAGGTAAAAGGGGAACAACTACTAGCGGCGAGCGCCAACCGCATTCGCTCTTCCCTTAATTGGCAAGAGATTCTGGACACGACGGTGAGCGAGGTACGTTCTCTGTTGGGATGCGATCGCGTGGCGATCTGGCAGGTTCAACCAGATGGGAGTGCAATCGCCGTGGCAGAATCGGCAGCCAGCAACCGGCCCTCTTACCTGGGGAGACAGGTAGAAGATTCCTGTTTGATTACTAACCCCAATAGGGTTACAGCCTACAGCAACGGGCGCATTCGGGTTGTGCCGGACATCTACACCACCGAGATGAGCGACTGCCATCGAGAGTTCCTGGCACAGTTGGGGATTCGAGCCAAAATCCTAGTACCGATCGTTCAAGGGGAAACCCTTTGGGGAATGCTGAGTGTGATCGAGAGTCAAGCCCCTCGTCAGTGGCAAACAGGCGAGATAGGATTATTGGAACAGTTGGCGACTCAATTAGCGATCGCCCTACAGCAAGCCACTGCCCTTCAACAGGCAGAAACCGAACTAGCAGAGCGACGGCGGGCAGAAGCTGCCCTGCAATGGCAAATTGAGTTCGATCGCCTGATTGCTAGCATTTCTAGCCATTTTGTGCAGTTCTCTCCAGAGAACATGACCAACAGCATCAACCAAGCCCTGCAAGACATTGGCGAATTTACCCAGGTAGATACTAGCTATATCTTCCAATACTCAGAAACCCAAGCCATACACAGCATGACCCACGAATGGGTCGCACAGGGCATTCCCCCGCAGCGCCAAAACGCCCAAAACATACCCGATCGAGCATTTCCTTGGGCAACGGCGATCTTACGTCGAGGAGAAATTGTCCATATTCCTAGTTTTGCCAATCTGCCCGTGGAAGCCGCCATCGATCGACAAAGCTTTCAGGAATTCCAGATCGAATCAATTCTGAACATTCCCCTGGTCGATCGGGAGAAAGTGGTTGGCTTTTTAGGGTTTGCTTCCTTCCATCAGGAATGCAATTGGACAGATGACAACATTCGACTCCTGAAAATTTTTGCCGAAATTTTACTCAATGCGCTGCAACGCCAGCAGGCGGAGGCAGAATTACAGTCCAGCGAACAAAGATATGCTTCCTTAGCAAAGGCTGCTCCAGTGGGGATTTTCCGCAGCGATACTCAAGGCAGTTGTGTTTATGTCAACGATCGCTGGTGCCAAATGACGGGATTGCCTGCGGCAGCGTCCCTGGGAACAGGCTGGGCTGCCTCTATATATCCGGGCGATCGCGACCAACTGGTCAGCGAGTGGCAGCGCTCGATCCAAAAAAATAGCACTTTTCAGCAGGAATTTCGCGTCCAGCATTCTGAGGGGCAAATTTATTGGGTTTTTGCCCAAGCAGTTGCCGAATACGATGCCAAGGAACAGATTATTGGCTATGTTGGCACGATTACCGACATTAGCGATCGCAAACGCCGCGAACTGGAACAGCAGATCGTCGAAAATACCCTGCTGAAAAGTGAAAGCCTCTACCGCCATCTGATTCAGGCGCAAACCGACCTAATTCTGCGATCGCTGCCGGACACCACCATTACCTTGGCTAACGATGCCCTGTGTTTTGCTCTGGGTCGAACCTTAGAGGAAGTGATTGGGTTGCGATGGAGTAACTTTGTTCCACCTGAAGATTTAGATGAGCTTAACCGCAAAATTGCAGCACTCACCCCAGAAAACCCAACTTTTGAAAACATTAATCAGGACTACCGCGCCAACAACCAGAGTGGCTGGACACAGTGGATTAACCTGGGAATTTTTGGCGATCGCGGGGAATTGGTCGAAATTCAATCGGTCGGACGCGACATCACCGCATTGCGGCAACAGATTCAACGTGAACAAGCTCTGAATCGAGTCTTTCAGTCCATCCGCAACTCTCTGGATTTAAACACCATTTTTGCTACCGCCACGGCAGAAACGGCTCAACTTTTAAAAACCTTGAACTGCTTTGTGGTGCAATATCTGCCAGAACAGGGAGTCTGGCGACATATCGCTGAATTTCGCCACCATCGAGACACCCCAACAGTCATTGGCCTTGAAATTCCTGATGCAGGTAATCCCTTTGCCGCTCAACTCAAGCAGTTTCAGCTAGTGCGAGTAGAAGATACAACGAATCTGGATGATCGGATTAATCAGGAAATAGCTCAAACCATACCCGGAGCTTGGTTACTCATTCCCCTAGTGGTTGAAGGTAGCCTGTGGGGGAGTTTTACGATCACAACACATGAACAACCATTCATTTGGGACGATGACCAAGTGGAAATCGCTCAGTTCGTCGCCAACCAACTGGAGATCGCCATTCAGCAGGCAAATCTTTACCAACAGGTACAACTGGAATTGGCGGAACGCTGTCGAGTGGAAATGGCTCTGAGAGAGCGCGAAGACCGCTTGAAAGAAGCGCAGCAAATTGCCCATCTGGGCAGTTGGGAGTTAACTTTGCCCACGAACACCCTGCTGTGGTCGGATGAGATCTACCGTATCTTTGAAATCGATTCCCAGAGGTTTGGGGCAACCTACGAGGCATTTTTAGATGCTATCCATCCCGACGATCGAGCGATGGTGAATCAAGCCTATACCGATTCCCTCAAAAACCGAACACCCTACACCATTGTCCATCGTTTGCTAATGGCAGATGGTCGCATCAAGTATGTCCAAGAACAGTGTCAGACCTTTTACGATGAGCAGGGTCAACCCATTCGCTCGATGGGGACGTTACAAGACATTACAGAGCGCAAACAAGCGGAAATTGCCTTAGCAGAAAGTGAACGGCGGCTATCGACCCTGATCGGTAATCTACCGGGCTTTGTCTATCGAGTGAGCAACGATCCTAACTATACGCCAGAATTTCTCAGTCAGGGAGTGGAAGCGATTACAGGCTACCGACCAGAGGAGTACCTGGTTGAGCAAACTATTTCCTGGGGTCAACAGATCCATCCCGATGATGCTGATCGCGTTTGGCAGATCATTCAAGCAGGCGTTCGCGATCGCCAACCCTACCAATGTGAGTATCGGATCCTCACCAAAACGGGTCAGGAAAAATGGGTCTGGGAAGGGGGTAAGGCTACCTACGCAGAGGATAACAGCCTACTGTGGTTGGAAGGATTTGTCACCGATATCAGCGAACGCAAAGCTGTTGCATCAGAGCTAAGTTACCAAAAAGATCTGTTGCAAACCACCTTCGATCATCTGCCCGTCATGGTGGGAGTCTATTCCGCCAAGGGTGAAGTCCTGATGATTAATCGCGAATTAGAGAACGTCATCGGTTGGAATAAGGCAGAATATGCAACGGTGGATGTGTTGAGGGCTTGTTATCCTAATCCGGCGGATTATGAGCAGGTACTTACCCATATCATCACCGCAGACTCCACCTGGAAAGACTTTAAGACCCTCGTGCGCGATGGTCGCATTTTGGATACCAGTTGGGCGCAAATCCGCCTCTCAGACGGCAGAAGTATTGGCATTGGGCAGGATATTACCGTCCTCAAAGCAGCCCAAGCAGCCCTGCGGGACAATGAAGAACGCCTGCGCCTTGCCCTAACTGCTGCCAACCAAGGACTTTACGACCTCAATATTCAGACGGGTGAGACAATTGTTAACGCTGAATACGCTCTGATGCTGGGATACGAACCAGCAGAATTTCAGGAAACCAATGCCAACTGGATTGAACGGCTGCACCCCGACGATCGCGAATCTGTTGCTGCCATTTACCGCGCCTACATCAACCGGGAAATTCCAGAGTACTGCGTAGAATTCCGCCAACGCACAAAAATAGGCGATTGGAAATGGATTCTTTCCGTGGGCAAAATTGTGGCGTGGGACGAAGATGGCAATCCCTTACGGATGTTGGGAACACATACCGATATCAGCGATCGCAAACAGACAGAACTAGCATTACTCCAGAGCTATCAACAGTACAATAATCTAGTAAACGGCATTCCCATTGGCGTTTACAAGTTCCGTATGCTTGCCGATGGACAGCAGCGATTCGACTACGTGAGTCCTCGCTGGTGCGCTCTGATTCAGGTGAGTCAGGAAGAAGTTTTGCAGGATGCTTCTTTGGCTTTCCAGTGCATCCACCCTGATGAACTCGACAGGTTTATTCATCTCAACGACCAGGTTCGGTCAACCTTGCAGAGCTTTGTCTGGGAGGGACGCATGGTGATTGGTGACGAGGTGCGCTGGATGCACATCGAATCGTCCCCCACCCTGTTGGAAAATGGAGATATTGTCTGGGATGGCATTCAGTACGATATTAGCGATCGCAAGAGAGCAGAAGAGGAATTGCAGCAAAAAAATACAGAAATGCAAGCTATTTTGGCGATATTTCCCGATCTCTTCTTTCGCATGGCTGCTGATGGCACTATTCTCGATTACAAAGCCAGAAACACCTCTGATTTATACGTGCCGCCGGAATTCTTTCTCAACAAGCGTATGCAGGAAGTTTTGCCCCCAAACGTTGCCGAGCTAATTAGTGCAACCATTGCTCAGGTATTGCAAACCAAGTTAGTGATTTCTCTGGAGTATTCGCTGCCAATTGGCGATCGGGAAGAATATTTTGAGGCTCGGTTCATATCCTTCCAGGAAGACCAAATCGTCGCGATCATCCGCAACATCAGCGATCGCAAAGCTGCCGAAGCAGCCCTGAGCCAAAGCGAACAGCGTCTTCAGGCACTGCTTCAACACTCGTCCGATATTGTCTCTATCCTTGATGAACAGGGGAATTTGGTGTACAATTCGCCAGCCGCTCAGAGAATTCATGGATTCTTACCTGAAGATATACTAGGACGGAATACCTTTGAACAGATTCACCCTGACGATCGCTCTAGAGTAGCGGCAACTTTTTCCCGACTGCTAGAAGAGCCAGCCAGCAAGGTCAGTGTGCAGTATCGATATATGACTAAGGAGAAGGGGTACGTCTGGATGGAAGCGGTTGCCAGTAATCAACTGCATAACCCGAACATTCGCGGTATTGTAGCAAATTCACGGGATATTACTGAGCGCAAACTCGCAGAACAAGCCCTGCAAGATAGCGAAAACCGCCTGTCCAACTTGATTGCCAACCTGCCTGGTTACGTTTATCGGGTGGCAAACGATCCGAACTACACGCCAGAATTTATCAGCGAGGGAGTATATCAAATAACTGGATATCGACAGGAAGAATATCTGCTTACTCGCACAATTAGCTGCGGTCAGGAAATCCACCCCGACGATGCAGAGCTAATCTGGAATCTCGTCCAGCAAGCCTTAGAAAGAAGACAACCTTACGAGTGTGAGTATCGCATTATTACTAAAACTGGCGAAACGAAATGGGTCTGGGAACGGGGACGGGGATGCTGGACCCAGAGCGGCGAACTGCTCTATTTAGAAGGCTTCGTCACCGACATCAGCGATCGCAAACAAGCAGAAGCAACTCGCTTGCAGGCAGAAAAATTACAGCTTGAGCTAACCCTACTGGAGAAGATTCTCGATATCGTCCTAGCAGGGTATTGGGATTGGGACATTCCCAATCATAAGAAATACATGAGTCCTGGTTTGAAGCGTATGTTTGGCTATGAGGAGGCTGAGTTGCCCAATGTACTAGAAACTTTGCAACGGCTCATCTTTCCTGAAGATCTGCCGGGAGTGCTGGAATGCTTTGAGCGGCACGTCGGGAGTCACGGAGAAATTCCCTACTACAACGAGGTACGCTATCGGCATAAAAATGGGTCAACCGTGTGGGTCATCTGTTCGGGACAGGTAATTGAATGGGATGAGCAGGGCAATCCCCTGCGGATGATTGGCTGCCATATTGATATCACCAAGCGCAAACAAGCCGAAGTCACAATGAGGCGGCAACTGGCGGCGATCGAGGCGGCGATCGAGGGCATTGGGATTCTGCAAGGAGACACCTACCTCTATTTGAACCAAGCCTATCTGGATCTGTTAGGCTACGAACGCCCCGAAGAACTACTGGGCAAACCCTGGAGACTTTTGTATGCCCAAGAGGAGATAGAACGGTTTGAGCGGGAAGTCTTTCCGGTGCTGGGGCGCGATCGCTCCTGGCAGGGAGAGGCGATCGCCATCCGCAAAGATGGCTCTACCTTTGCCCAAGGGCTATCCCTAACCCTCACAGATGATGGGTTATTGATTTGTGTATGCCGCGATATTAGCGATCGCAAACAAGCAGAAGAGCAAATTCGGGAAAAAACCCTTCAGTTGGAGGCAACTAACCGAGAATTGGAATCTTTTTCCTACTCCGTCTCCCACGACCTCCGCGCTCCTTTGCGCCATATCAATGGGTTTGTCAATGCCCTGCGGCAACAACTCGAACACAATTCTGCCCTAGACAATCCCAAAGTGGTTCGGTATTTAGAGACGATCGAGAACAGCAGTCAAAGAATGGCACTCCTGATTGATGGGTTACTGACCCTCTCGCGCATGGGCAGGCGGCAGATAGAATATCAACCTGTCAAGCTCAGGCCATTGGTGGAAGAGGCAATCTCCTTTGTCCAAAGCAACCCAGGGGAATCTACTCCGGTTAAGTTTGTCCTTGGCAATCTGCCCGCCGCGAGCGGGGATGCGACTTTACTGCAACAAGTCTTCTGTAACCTGATTGGCAACGCCGTCAAATTCAGCCGCAATCACCCCGATCCTCTCGTTGAAATTGGCAGTTTGCCGGATAATACTATTTTTGTGAAAGATAACGGAGTGGGTTTCTCTATGGACTATGCCGACAAATTATTTGGGGCATTTCAACGCTTGCACTCCCAAAAAGAATTTGAAGGCACAGGGATTGGACTTGCCATTGTCCAACGGATTATCCATCGACATGGCGGCACTATTTGGGCAGAAAGTCAACCAGAACGGGGAGCTACTTTTTACTTTACAATCGGAAACATTAAGCATGATATTCCCAAATAGAGTGTCATGGAGACGGATGTCGGTTCCATCTCTAAGAAATCCCCCTAGAAATTGCTCGCCGTGGATGTTCAGCCAACTAAAATCTTACTCGTCGAAGACGATCCCAATGACGTGGAGTTAATTCAGCTTTCCTTAGACTCATACAACTTTGTCAATCAAATGGATATCGTTGAGGATGGAGAGCAGGCACTGGAATACTTGCTGGGGCGAGACGGCAATCCACCCGCTCAACCATTGCCCAGACTAGTTTTGCTGGATTTAAAACTGCCCAAAGTCAACGGGATCGCAGTTTTAGAGACGATTCGCCAACATCCTCGCACTCGACAGTTAGTCGTCGTTGTCATGACTTCATCGGCAGAAGATCGGGATTTAGATGCCTGTTACGATTTGGGGGTGAATAGCTACATCGTCAAACCCCTGGATTTTCAACAATTTGTCGAGGTATCCCGCCAAGTTGGCTTTTACTGGATGATGTTGAATCAGCCGCCTCGCTTGAGGATTTAAAAATAGCTTCGATCGTGATTTATTGACAAAACTTTAAAAATTTTATCCGATCGACCTGAATTTTAGTCGGCTGGCAGGGAACTATAGGACTGCGATCGCTAGGATTTGTGCTTCTACTCGGCTAATTTAAAAAAAATAAAATTCATCATTTAGAATTAAAAATAAGCATATTTTATCGAAGAAATTAGCTAGATTGCGCGGAATAGCTTAGACAAGTTAAATGAACAAAACCTTTATGTCAAAGCATTTACCAACGGAGAAAAACCAGCAACGGGGTCTGCGGTCAGAATTACGATTGTTAATTGTGGAAGACATATTAGAAGATGCAGAATTGATTGCGCTTTCCCTAGAAACAGCAGGCGTGACTTTTACCTACGACCGAGCCGATACAGTCGCTCTTTGTCAAAACCTGTTGCAAGCAAAGACTTACGATGCTGTCCTAGCTGATTATCGCCTGCCGAGTTTCAACGGATTACGAGCGTTTGAGTTATTGCAGCAATCGAGGCAAGAAATTCCCTTTATTTTGGTGACGGGGAGTTTGGGTGAAGAGGCGGCAGTGGAGTGCATTAAGGCAGGAATGACGGACTATGTTTTGAAGGATCGTTTATTTCGCCTGCCCACCGTGTTAGAGCGATCGCTTCAGGAATTTGAACTGCGCCGCCAACAAAAGGCAGCGATCGCGCAAATTAAAGCCTCAGCTAAGCAGGAAGCGATTATTAACCAGATCGTTCAAGCGATGCGAAGTTCGCTGGTACTCGATGAGGTATTGCAAATTACGGTCGAACAGTTGCATGAAGTTCTGCAAGTAAGTCGCTGTCTGATTGTTCAGCCAGACTCTAACCAGAAAATGAAAGTTGACTACGTTAGTGAGGCAAGGCAGGCAGGGAAAAGTTTAATCGGAGTCTATGGCGATTTTTATCAATACTACCAACAGACGTTGGCAGGGGGCGGGCAGGTCGTGGTCAACAAAGTTGAGGATCGCTTAGCACCAGAAATGCAAAAACTTGCTCAAGAATATGGGATTCAATCGATGATGATTACCCCTCTGTTTTATGGACAGTCTTACTTGGGGGGGATTAGCCTCTATCAGTGCGATCGAGAAAGAGAATGGACAGAAAACGAACTGACCTTAGTGAAAACCATTGCCGACCACTGCGCGATCGCCATCCACCAAGCTAAATTGTATCAACAGGCACAAATCGAACTGGCCGAGCGCAGGCGAGCCGAGTTAGAACTAAGAAGAAGCGAACGGCGATTTCGAGCGCTGATTGAAAACGCCACCGATATCATTCTGATTCTCGATGCAGATCGAGTTTGCCGTTACGTCAGTCCTTCTGCCCAGCGAATCATCGGCTATGCGCCAGAGGAACTCTTCAATAGATCGCTGGTTGAGTTCGTTCACTCAGAAGATAGATTGCCGCTCTCCCAAGCTCTCGACCTCGCTCTCGCTCGTCCGGGAATCAGTCAGCCCGCCTTTGAGTATCGCTTGTGTAGTCGCGATGGTTCCTGGTATGTCTTAGAAGCGGTTGTCACCAACCTACTGCACGATCCATCCGTAGAAGGGATTGCGCTCAACTGCCACGAAATTACTCAGCGCAAAAAAGCTGAGGAGCAATTGCGACACGATGCTCTCCACGATACCCTGACAGGTCTGCCCAATCGGTCTTTATTTCTGGAGTTCTTAGAGCGAGCGATCAGGCAGAGCCAAAGTCGGAAAGATTGGCAATTTGCCGTACTCTTCCTCGATCTCGATCGCTTTAAAACAATTAACGACAGTCTAGGTCACTTAGTCGGCGACCAACTGCTCATTGCCTTGGCTCACCGCTTGGAGAAATGTCGGCGGGCTGGAGATACCGTTGCCCGCCTTGGGGGAGACGAATTTGTCATTCTGCTCGAAGCTCTCCCAGGCTCTGAGGAAGCGCTCAAAGTCGCCGAACGAATCCACCAAGCTCTAACCCCAGCCTTTATTTTAAACAACCAAGAGGTCTTCATCTCGGCAAGTATTGGCATTGCCCTCAGTACCAGCCACTACGAGCGACCGGAGCAACTGTTGCGCGATGCTGATACGGCCATGTATTACGCCAAAGCTCGCGGCAAGTCGTGCCACGAAGTGTTCGCTCCCTCCATGCACGCCCGCGCGATGAGACAGTTGCAATTAGAAAGTGACCTGCGACGAGCGATCGAACGCCAAGAATTTCTCGTTTACTACCAACCCATCGTCTCCCTGGAAAGCAACTGCCTTCAGGGGGTCGAGGCGCTAGTCCGTTGGCAGCATCCCGAACAAGGTTTGATTTCTCCAGCCGAATTTATCCCGCTAGCCGAAGAAACGGGATTAATTACTCTCATCGATCGCTGGGTACTGCGAGAAGCTTGTCGCCAATTAAGAGTCTGGCAGGAGCAGTTTCGGGCTATTCCTCCCTGGAGTGTGAGCGTCAATCTTTCTGGCAAACAGTTTTCGCAACCCAATTTAATCGAAGAGATTGACCGAATTCTTGCCGAAACTGGCTTAGAAGGACAATATTTAAAGTTGGAAGTGACCGAAAGCGTCCTGATCGAAAATGCTGAATCCGCAGCCGCCATGTTAGGGAAGCTAAGAGAAAGGGAGATACAGGTCTGCATCGATGATTTCGGAACGGGTTATTCTTCTCTAAGTTATCTGCACCGCTTCCCGATTAATATCTTAAAAATCGATCGCTCCTTTATCAGTTGTCTCGACAGAATGGGGGAAAATTCAGCGATCGTCCGCACAATTGCTACTCTAGCTCAGGATCTTCAGGTTGGGTTAATCGCCGAAGGAGTCGAGACAGCAGGGCAAATGGCATTCCTTAAAACCTTGGGCTGTCAGTGCGGTCAGGGCTACTGGCTCTCTCCCCCTCTTGAGAGTAAGGCAATGGAGACTTTTATGCATAACTTGACTTTAGACTGCGACGAGATTTCCCTAATTTGAATTTTGAATGCAAGAATTTTTAATTGGTACTTACTGCTCTCACCCAGGCTCGAAATTCTTTTAGGATTGTAGCACTTCCCACTTGCTTGCTTTGCTCTAGTAATTGAGGTATTTTTTCTGTCAAAGCAAAATTAGGAAAGGTTGGACTAACTTTGGATTCAATATATTGACCATCCTGTAAAACATTAATTTGTAGGCGCTTGCCGTTATACCGCTTAGTCCATCTCGTATCCAAACAAATTCGGATCGACTTCTTGCAAATTTAAATCCGCTAATCCATATTCTGCCCAACGGCGATCGACCATTGCAGCAACATCGGGATCTGACTCCAAAACTGCACCCCATTCGTGTTCGGTTTCGGGAGGAATTTTTGTGGTCGCATCGATGCCCATTCGTCCGCCCAAACCGATTTTTTGACTGGCAAAATCTAAGCTATCAAACGGGGTTTCTGGGAGAATAAAAACATCTCTTGATGGGTCAACTTTAGAACTAATTGCCCAGACAACTTGACGGGGATCGCGGATATTAATATCTTTGTCTACGACAATGACAAACTTGGTGTAAGTAAACTGAGGTAAAGCACTCCAAAATGCTAAGGCGGCACGCTTTGCTTGTCCTGGATATGCCTTATCAATGGAGATAATCGCTGCTTTGTAACTCAATGCCTCCATTGGTAGGAAAAAGTCGGTAATTTCTGCGACTTGCTGGCGCAGAATGGGGGTATAAATGCGGTTTAAAGCGATCGCCATCATGGCCTCTTCTTTGGGAGGACGGCCGCTAAACGTGGTTAAATAAATGGGATCTTGGCGATGGGTCATGCAGTGGAAGCGAATGAGGGGTGAATCCTCCACGCCACCATAATATCCCATGTGATCGCCAAAGGGGCCGTCGGGCAATACTTCCCCAGGCGCGATCGTTCCTTCTAAGACGATTTCTGAGTCCGCAGGGACTTCTAAATCTACCGTTTTACATTTGGCTAACTGCACGCCAGAACCGCCGTATAACCCCGCAAAAAGCCATTCTGAGAGGTCTACGGGAATGGGGGTTGCTGCTGCCATAATAATGAGAGGGTCAACGCCAAGCGCGATCGCAACCTCTAATTTTTTCCCTCTCTCTGCCGCCTTGCGTAAATGTCTCGCCCCACCCCGTACCGACAACCAATGAACGGTCATGGTATTTTTCGACTGGAGTTGCAGGCGATAGACTCCTACGTTGGGTGTTCCCGTCTCGCAATCTTTGGTAATGACCAATCCCAAAGTAATAATCTTGCCAGCATCGCCGGGATAGGGACGAATCATGGAGATTTTGTGGAGATCTAAGTCATCTCCTTCGACTATTACCTGCTGACAAGGCGGGAAAAAGCTTTTCCCTGGTTTTGCTTTGAGGACATCGAAGAGGACTTTCCCAAAATCAACCGCCTGAGACAACTTTTTCGGGGGTTTGGGTTGTTGCAGCATCGCCAGTTTCTTTCCCAATGCCTCTAACTCTTCGGGATGTTGCATCTTCATTGCCCAGCAAATTCTTTCTACTGTTCCCATCAAGTTAATCGCCACGGGAAAGGAAGCACCTTTGACATTTTCAAACAATAAGGCAGGGCCGCCTGCTTGTAACATCCGGTTGGAAATCTCGGCAATTTCTAGATCTGGATCGACTAGGGCGCTAATGCGTCGCAGTTGTCCCTTTTCTTCCAATAGTTTAATGAATCCCCGCAAGTCTCTTGCCATAATTTAAATAGTGAAAAAGCGTGACATACTCCCAACGGTAAATGCTCCTAGCGTCGCATTATCCCGTGGGCTTCTAACATCGCTGCTAAAATTTGGTGTTTCATCGGGACTAATTACGAGTCTTCCTCCACACCCAGCTTGACCGCTAGACCTTC
>CAYTUO010000078.1:0-13649 GCA_964441015.1 uncultured Pleurocapsa sp. | reverse complement strand
CCTCGCTATTGCCCAGAATCGCTAAAATTTTGACTTTGGCGATGTTTTTTGACGATTTAGGTTGGGCTTTTGAATACTCTAAAGTACTTAAGGCAATTTCTGAGAAAGGATAATCTTCCAAGAAATTCCACAAATGCCAAGGAAGTTGTCTTAACAAATCGTCATTGGTTTCGATAATGACTCGAATTTCCTCCGCCGGATTGAGTACTCGACTTAATTTTTGGTCGAGCGAACGGAATGAATCTGAGTTGAGCCAAGCGTTGAGCAGGGTTTTTAATCGCTTGCCGAGGTCGCGAAATTCAACCTCGGAAAAGTGAGTCACGCCGCTAGGTTCGATTTTAATTGTTCTAGCAGAATGCGAACCATTTTGATAAAATTCTCGATAAAGTAACTGCCAAGTTTTATAAAGTTGTTCTATTTCTGGTGCTGGCGGCAAACTCCCTCTATATTGTATGGGATGGCGATTTGTTATAGGATCGCTCTGTGGTAGGGAAATTCGCGCCGTAACTTCACTACAGCCGTCGAGCAAATTTCCCGAACCTAGATTGATGACAACTAATACCCATTGGTGACAAGTTAAGGTTGTGTACCATTTGTCAATTATGGAGTTACAAAATGTTACCATCTCTCAAAGTCCTTGCTAATTCTAGCTTTTGAGGTTTTCCTGATTTTGGCGATCGCCTTGTTTAGTTAGCGATCGCCAGAGATACTGTCCATATTTAGTGGTTCAAAAAAAGAATCATACTATATATAGGGCTTGACAAATTGCACCTGATTTTAACTTGTCACCAATCACTAATACCATTCTGGATGAAAGGATTTTGGATGAAAGGATTTTGGATTAAGAGATTTAGAACTTTTGCAAAAAATCTATTTTTGATTTTTAGAGTGCAGTCAAAGAACAAAATCTTCAATAATATTAAACTCATCAAGAGCAATTTGAATTCTAAAACGATCGCCTGTTTGACCGTTAAATCTTTTCAGTTGAATATAGTTATCTTGACTTCGCGATCGCACTTCTGGTTGAAGGACTTCGTTAGTTTCGTCAAGCATTGTGAGTCTTAAATTTGGGGGCAAATAAGTTTGCGATCGACTCGGATGTACTTGTACGAGAACCTCGATCGTCTCATCGCCATTCTGGAAAATCGCGATCGCCAAGACTACAGATTTTTCGCCGAGTTCTATGCCCAGATCGAGCATTTTCGCTCGCTTAACATTAACCTTTGAGTGAATCCGAGTCGCTTCTCTAACTAATGCTAAATTCTGCTTTGTCCCTAAAATGGTTTCTACAGCTTGCCATCCTTCCTCAAAAGCGTTCTCAAACCACTTTCTTAAATTTACTGCTGTTTTATGAGTTGAGGCAACTTGACGAATTTGATTGAGGTATTCTGGAAACTCGGCAAGCGATCGCAGTTGTTCGAGAGGGACTTCTGCGACTGCTGTTGTTGTAAATCCCAAAATCGTTGCACTTTTGAGCGATCGATCTAATTTAACGGCTACATAGCCAATTCTACCTTCTCGAACTTCTGGCGGGATTTTACAAACTCGTGCCTCTGGCAGTACGGGACGACATTCTATTTTACCTAGTTGTTTGACTAATAAATCTGCTACATCCATAAATTGCAGACAAATAGGATTGCGACTGTCGCTTTGTTCTACATCTGTCTGCAATCCCAAACAGCGAAGATAGAAATCTACTGCATACACTGCTAAGGTATTTAGATAAACCTGCTTGGCGCGATCGCGAACAGACAATCGCTTGCAACATTCTTGAGCCAATGAATGCGCTTCAGAAGATAGGGGCACGGTAAAGGTTAAAGTATTAGGGATTTGAATCATTTTGAGTAACCATAATTATTCCTGTAAATATTTTTTGAAATAAGGCATTAATTTCTGCAAGCGGCGCTCGAAAAAACTACAAAGCGTTTGAAGAGAAATACCCAAATTAGTTCCAATGTCATCCCAGGTGCGACCCTCGACAAATTTAGCTCTAGCTAAATATTGAAAGGTCACTTCTGGACGCTTTCTAAGTCGTTCGTTAACTAAGAGATTTTCTGGATCGTCTTCTAGAAATTGTCGCAGTAATTGAGCATCAGACGAAGCTTCTTCCATCGGCAAATATTTATCTAGCTCGTCTAAAGATAAAGTCCGAATCGTTTTTTTTATCTCATGAGTCGGAAGATAAGTTAGTCCTTGTCGATCGCGCTCGTTTACGACATTGATAAAATAGTTTTTAAAAAGAAAATTGACCCATGCCATGACTGGATGAGTTGAATTGTAATTATCAATTTTTTGACAAATATCCAAGAGCGTTTTTTGAAGCGCCTCGTTATAAAAATTCTCATAAAGATCGGGTGTCCATCTTCCTTTTTGAGGGCGGACGAGTTGACGCGAGCGCAAGATTTCATGAACCAATTTACTTAAAGCTAACTGCCTTTGACTACTTAAGGGCGGATGTTGTTGAGCTTCTTGGGCTAACTGTTGCAATAATTTATTAAAATCTTCATTCGAGGAAGTTTCATTAAAACTCTCATTCACTATATCAGCCTCCTTTTTTTAGTGCGATCGCTTGGAAGTTAAAATGTTCTCCTTGAAGAAGGTAAACGCTAAGCGAGGTGAAAAGCGCGAGCAAGATGCTCGCACTACAATGTTTATGATGCTTTTAGACTTGCTAAATTTCTGTTTTGTACTTTGCTTAGGCAGCTAATTTTTAGGCATTTTGTTACAAAACTTAATATAAACAAGTGATACCATTTTGCAAAAGTAATGACAGACTTGGTAGGTTGGAGAGCTAGTGCGCAAAAAGGGCTTTCCTCAAGGAAGGCACCTAGCATTTGATAGCGGTTTTTGCCCCCCTTTGTCCCCCCAATTCTGGGGGGATTGGATGGAAACTCTTAAAGTCCCCCAAATTTGGGGGATTTAGGGGGCTAAAGCCCTAGTCTACAAGGGTTGAAAACCGCTATGAGTCCCGAAGATGCGTAGCGGCAACTCGTGCGAGTAATACAATTTTTCATTCATTAATGACAGAGATGGTTGATTGCCCACCCTACGGGAAGCCGCGCTTCGCGTCTACACCCCCAACCCCGGAACCCAAGCTTAAAAGAGGGGAGAAGGATGTCGATCGCGAAAATATGAAAATTGGTGTAATCTAACAAAGATGATCGCATTCTTCCTGAATAACTGATAACTGATAACTGTTAAAGCCAATTTCCTAATAAAACGAAAGGTGCCCAGAAATACGGATGTCTGTATTGTCCTTGCAAAAGAGCTTGCTGGGCGCGACGAAGCGCCTCTGCTTTGCTGATACCAGTGTTTAACTCTTGATAAAAACGACTCATCAATAAAGCCGTAGATTCATCGCTTACTAACCACAGAGAAGCAATCGTACTTCGTGCCCCAGCGCGTACAGCTACCCCAGCTAATCCCAAAGCGGCTCGCTCGTCTCCTGCTGCTGTCTCGCAAGCACTGAGAACTAATAATTCCAGAGGCTCGGCTCGATTGGGATTTCTGGCTCGTAGTAAACTATCTAATTGAGTAACATTAATGCGATCGTCCCAAGCCAAAATAAAGGTATCATCCGCCTGGGAACTAAACTGACCGTGAGTGGCAATGTGAACTACGGGGACGGGAGAAGCTGTAAACTTGGTATTAAGCGTCGTGCTGGTAAATTGGCTATTAAGTAGTACCTCAGAAGGGATTTCAGCTTGAATTTCTGCTAATTCGCGCTTAACAAATTGTAGTGGTGCAAAACCAAAACGTCGTTTTGTTAATCCAGCCGCTAGAGCATTTAATTGTGTTTTTGTCAATGGTTTAGGCTCAAAAAGTTTTAATCCTGGGGTGAGGGCGATATTATACTTTTCTACTAAGTACTGTTTTCCATCGTAGAGAGTCGCCATTGGAAGATTGCGCAAAGAACCATCGAGGACAAAAACTAAAGTTTCGATCGCGTTTTTCGCTAACATTTCCTCAGCAGGTTGAATTAACCAGTTATAAACTTCTTGAGATAACGAGTGAATTTCTTTATCGGAAGTGTAGGGAAGGACTAAGGTTTGTAGCAATTCATCTATACGGGTTTCAAAGGCACGCGATCGCATTTTAGTAGCATAGTGACGCAAATCTTGTCCGGGTAGCGAAAGAATAACTTCTAAGCGATCTTCTAAGATAATGGGATAGATAATCGCTGCCTTCTTATCTACAACATCAATCTCTTCTCTTGGAGCCAAACAAGCTTCTCGAAAATAGTTGTCCAGTTCTGCTAATTGTAATGATTCAATGGTATTGCGAGCTTGAGAAAGATCTTGTTGACTTGGTTCGGATTGCAGGAGTAAATCGACTAATTGACGGTAGACGGGTTCGACTTCTTCGCGAAAAGAAAACTGCACATCGGGATTAATCGCAACTAAATCGCTGCGCAGAGATTGAAGGTTAGTGATGGCTTCAGTATAAGACGCGATCGCGCTTTGACGATTTCCTTGTAGCTTGAGAATGCGTCCCATTTGCCACTGCCATTGGTAAGCTAGTTCTGGTGCATCTATCGCTTGAGCAATAAATAATGCTTGTTCGGTGAGGTTGAGTGCTTCCGATAGCTGTTGGGTTTGTTCGTATAGTTTGCCAAGATTGCCAAGCGCAGCGCTTTTGGCTCGTCGATCCCCCAGATTTTCGGCTTGTTGGATTGATGTTGCCAAAATATTAGCAATTTCCGAGTTTGTATTTTTCTTTAGCTTCATCAAACTTTGAGCAAAGTAAATTCTGGTATAAATATCCGTGCGACTGGGAGGTAAGCTGTTAATCTGAGATTGGATTGGCGATCGCAGTGCTAATGCAGGTTCTATTTGTTTTTCTTCCAGTAACAGGTTTAATTGATGAAGTTGTGCTTGGATGCGCGTAGTAGCAGAAGGAGAAACTGTAACTGCTTGCTGATAATATTCTAGAGCGGCTTTTGTGTCTTGTTGAGTGCGAGATGTATTGCCCAGAGCTAGGAGAGTGTCTGCAATTGTTTGTGGAGATTGCGTTTTTGTTGCTACTGCTAAGCTTTCTTGCAAAACCTGGCGAGATTCTTTTAATTCGCCTACAATTCTCAGGACGTTGCCGAGATTCCGCAATCCTTCGGCTTTGAGAGAGGAATCTGGTTGTTTTTGCAGGTTTGGTTGTAACTCGGTTAATGTTTTTTGTGCTTGACGATATAGTCCTAATACTTGCAAAGCTTGCGCTTGGTTAATGCGGCTGCGAATTCTTCCAGTTTCGTCGTTAATTTGTGTATAGATATCGGCTGTCTGTTGCCAGGTATCCAAAGCTGCTTGAGCTTGTCCTCGCGCTAATTGCAGGCGACCTCGAATTTCTAGGGTTTGGGCGAGAATTGGCGATGGTTGCGTTGGTAATAAGTCAAGACTTTGTGCGATCGCATTTTCTGCTTGTTCCCACTGTCCGAGTTGCTGATAGGCTAAGGAAAGATTGCTCCATGTCATGGCTAGTTGTAGATTATCTCCACTAGCTTTGAAAGCCTCTGCTGCTTGTTGTAAAACCTTGACTGCTTGGGCGAATTGTCCGGCTTCGTAAAAGGTTTTGCCTTGTTGTATTAAAGATGAAGGGGCGATAGCTGTACTTTGTGCGATCGCGATCGATGGTACTGTTGCTAAAATCGGCGAAGTTATTAAGCACAGAAATAGAGTTATTAGTGCGATTAAAGACAGACTTATCCAACGCCTAACTTTTGCTCTCGAATGAATTCTTAAGCTAATATCAATAACCCGCCCTCGAATCAATTCGGGGCTAATATTTAAAGTCCTCTTAAATACAGATCGTTTTTTTGCCATGCTCTTTAGAAGAGATTTTTTTAGCCCGAACATTTTAACAATACTCAAAAGATATATCTTAGAACACCTACAATGGTTGTATCCGAATCGTTGGAAAGAAGCAGCATATTTTGAAGTGGCGATCGCGCGATGACTAACCCACAAATAACAACCGATTTAAGCGAAATTCTCAAGGATATCAATCGCAAGCTTGATAAAATTGACGAGCGATTTGATAAGGTGGACGAGCATTTTGCGCGATTGGAAGAACGATTCACCAAGCTAGAAATCAATCAAGTGAGACTAGAAGAGTACACCAAAGGAGAATTTAAATCTCTCAACGATCGAATTGATGGTCTAAGCAAACGAGTCGATAGCGTTGAATTTACTAATCGAGGAATCTTTGTAGCTGTCACTATAGCCGTTCTCGGTGGATTTGCCAAAATCTTTGGATTTATCGGCAATGCAAATCCCTAGCCGCTTAAAATGCTAAGAACCTTCACAAGAACCGTTGGGTAGCCAAGGAATATGAGGCGTAACGGTAGGCGCTTGTGCGGTTAGGATAACCTTGCCATTAGAACCGACTACCCATCCTTGCGCTTCTATTATGCGCTCTTCAACTGGGGATTGGACATTTTCTTGAGCTTCGGGTGCTACGCTTGTTTCTCTACTTTCTGATTCTGTTGGTTGTTGAGGGTTGAGCGTTACCCAATCTATCCCAACCGCATCAGTATCCATTGCTTCAATTGCAGAAGGAGGTAAGCCGCCTCGTCCGGTAATGATAAATTCACTTTGTTGACCGTCGCTGGGAGTACACGCTTGTACTACTTCAGCCTCGACTGTCAGGGTTGGCAAGTTCACTACCCGACGGCTGGGGTCGGTATCTGGAGCATCGATTTGTACGTTTCCTGCGACTCCAAACTCAGAACTTGCGGTAATATCGCTTAGCGGAGTTGGTTCTTCTCGGAATTCGATGCCAAAAATGCCTTGAGTCGTAATTTTAACGTTGCCACCCCTACCCCGAATGGCATTGGCAGTAATATCGCTATTTTCGTTAGGAACGGCAATTAAAAATTGGGTATCGATATCGATTTCTCCGCCTGTAGCCGTACCTTGAGTAGCGTCAGTGGTGATTTTACTGCCACGGCGTAAAAGCAAGAATTGAGATTGTAGCTCAATATTGCCAAACGCTCCAGAGCGGGTATTGGTCGTAATTGCCCCTTGGTTATCCAGATAAATTGAGCGAGCTTCGATGTCGATGTTTCCTCCTGCTCCCGTACCCAATTCGCCTAGAGCAGCAGCAGTTACCTCACCTCGATCTCTAACAATTAATTGGTCTGTTTCAATCTGCACATTACCAGCCGCTCCAGCACCAAGAGTATTAGCAGACACGTCAGTGATAATGTCAGGATCTGCGGTACCAATGATTTCTATAAAATCTGAAGCTTTTACTACTATGTCTCCGCCCGCCCCTACTCTTGTACCTGCCAGGACGTTAGCACCTCTTTCGAGCGTTAAGCGCTGCGTTTCAATATTTATATTTCCAGCCCTTCCAGTACCAAAAGTAGTAGCAAATATACCGCTACGAAAAAAAGAAGGGTTTGTTTGTCCGCTCAGTTTTATATCTGAAGCATCGATCTGAATGGTTCCCCCTTGCCCCGCACCACCATTAGAAACAGCCAATAGTGCGCCATCGCTAACAAGTAGTTGTCTTGTTTGAATTATCGCGTTGCCACCTTGTCTAGAACCTCCCGTTACTGCAAATAGACCGCCGGGTAATTGACCATTAAATGTTGTACCAATCAGTTGCACCGTGTTTGTTGCTCGTATCGCAATCTCGCCAGTTGCCGCTTGTTTATCTGCAAAAGACCCAATTATGGCATTTTGGACGGTCAAATTGCCCACTTCCAAGGTTACGTCTCCGCTTATTCCTGCAATAGGTGCAAACGCACCTATTGCAGAGTTCCCTGCCACGTTTAGCTGCTGCGATCGCATAAAAATTTCTCCGCCGTCACGGTTTCCGAATGTCGCGGCGAGAATAATGCTACCGTCTTTTAACGTTATATTATTGCCTTGCACTCTGACATCGCCGCTAGCAGCGCCACTAACATCCAGCAAAGACTGTTGAGACAGATCGATGTTACCGAAGCTCGCTACATTTTCGTAACCAAGAATAAAACCATTGCTCGTTTTCTTTAGGCTGACTTGACCGTTGTCGGCAATACTTCCTAACTCGATTCGCCCTCCAGGTGCTATTAGGATTCCCCCTGCTTTTAAAATTCCGCCTTCTAGCCGTACATCGCCTCCAACCAGGGCTAACGTTTTCCCCGGCAGCACTCGCAAACCATCAGGTCGGGTAATAACTTGCTCGAATCCTTGTTTAATTCGAGTTCTTAGCTCGTTGACGACGATGTAGGGCAAGCGCGGTGAAGAGCGATTGATATTTGGGAGAAATGGGATTGCTGGCTGGTTTTGAATGAGTTTGCCTTGTACGCGAATCGTTCCCGGATTAGCTGCAAATTGTAAGCCAGTGGGAACGCTTATGGTTAATAATGGCTCGGCTTGAGGATTGTTGGTGCTAAATTGCGTGCCGTCAGCAAAACTTATACTATTTGCCGTACTAGCGACAAACGAACCTTTGACATCCAAACTAGCATTCTGTCCAAAAATAATGCCATTGGGATTAATCAGAAACAGGTTGGCATTACCCAACACGCCTAACTTTCCCAAAATATTTGAGGGGTTAGTCCCCGTCACTCGACTCAGGATGTTCTCAACACCAACCGGATTAGTAAAATAGGCTCCTCGTCCTTCTGATATGTTGAATTCTCGAAAACTGTGGAAAAGATTTGCGCCTCGCCTTGCGCCACCGGAGATACGATCGCTCGGTAAACCTTTGATAACATCGGGTTTAACGATAGAACTTTGAGATCCCAAAGTGCGATCGGGTACGATCTGAGCAAGAGAACAATTACCCTGTGTGGCGACAAGTAATCCAGTAATTATCAACTCACTGGCAAATAAAAATTGACTTGTGCGATCGCTTTTAGTCATTTGACAATTCTACTTTCGTAAAGAACGATCGACGAGCGAACTAACTTTTCGGCGATCGCTCGGAAAACTTGCACATTGGCAAATTTAGTTTACTAGAAGCTCGGTCAAAACCATCTAAGCTTAAGATTCTTACAAGAAAGGGCGTTGCTGAATAAGAATATGATTTTCGCCCCCTAACCCCCAAATTTGGGGGAACCGGAATTCTTAAAGTCCCCCAGGATTGGGGGATTTAGGGGGCAAGCACAAAAGTGTAATTCTAGACATTTATACTGCTATTGGGAAACGCCGAAAGTTAAGTAGCGATAAAAAAGATTTTGCATTTTTAGGCGATATATGAGGTTGAGGCAATTTAACTCAGCAGAAGTCGTTATAAATTTGTAATTATTCTTGCCTTCCTCAGTAAGAATTGCATCACTGATTCTTCTTTGGTAATAATATCCGCTCTCCCTTCCATTCCTAATTGCAGCGAACATCGATTGTTTCCTTTACCAAGAGTAAGATTTTCGGGCGAGATGGTTACTTCATAAAAAGCCTGAGCCTTACTTATTTCTTGAGAGGAAGCGTTAGCTGGGTTATTGTTTGGCGATTTAATCGTATCTTGAGAAATTTGGCTGACAGTGCCTTTGAGCGTGCCGTAATCGGTATAAGAACAAGCAGATACTCGCATCTGTACGATCTGACCTTGTTGGAGTTTACCGACATCTTGGGGCAAGACAGCAGCTTTAATCTCTAAAGAAGCGTTATTAGGGACAATTTGAGCTACTTCTTCCCCTGGCTGTAAGGTTTGCTCGCTGTTACGCAGCTTGAGTTGAGAAATCGTTCCCTCTGCGGTAGCAACGATCGCTGTTTGCCTTATGTCGATGGTGACTTGTTGGAGTTCGCGCCGATCTTGTTGTAACTGTTTGTTAACTTCAATCTGCTGTTGAACGATCACTTCCTTTTCTCGATTGAGAGCAGCTTGAGTAGCTTGCCCCGAATTTTGTTCTTGAGCGATACGTTTCTGTGCGATCGCCATTTCAGCCTTATTGGGGTTAAGAGCGACGCTTGCGCGTTCCAGGCTGGCTTTGGTTGCTGCTAGCTCTTGTTCTTGCTGCCGGACTGCTAGTTCGGCTTCTGCTACTTGGTCTTTAGAAATCGCGCCTTCATGTTCGACCGTTCGATATCGCGCTGCTTTAAGTTTAGCAGCACTTAACGTTGCTTCTGTGGCTCTTAGTTTGGCTTGGATTTCTCTAACTTCAGTCGCGGCATTAGTTCGCTTATCTCGATAGTCGCGATGACTGCCAGCGAGTTCCGAGCGAGCAGCAGCAACAGCAGCCCGATTGCGATCGCCTTCTGCTATAATTTGACCGTCAATCTGGCTAATCTGGGCACTAAACTGTCTTAGTTGCAATTGTTGTTGTCGGATGCCATCCTGTAGTTGATTTTGTTTGGTTAACAAGCTAGAGTCGTCGAGGGTTGCAATAAGTTCTCCTCGTTTAACGACTTGTCCGTTTTTAACAAAAATGTTCTTAACCCGACCTTGAATAGCTGCTTGTACTATACGCAATTCCCCTGCCGGACGAACGGTAGCTTGAGCTTGTACTGTGGTTTTATATTTGAGTACGGCAGAGATGGGAACCGCCGCCACCAAAGCAATTACCACCGACATACTGCCAAAGACGAGCCAATTACCAATCGCTGGTAAAAACTCATTGACTTGCGCGACGGGTAACGAAGGTGTAGCGTAGGCTGTATCGTCAACTACTTTCTCGTTAGATTGTGGGCTGCGATTCCCTTCGGGAGCGCTACGCGGATCGCTATTATCCGTGTTAGGTTGAATTTGTGAATTAAATGTAGATTTCATAATATTTCTCCTCGTCTTTAATGGCGGTAAGTCAGTGCCGAACCATTGGTTGAGGGAATAACGTCATCGAGGAATGCTAAGTGACTGCCAGCTTGGTAGCGTAACTCATCTGGCGTACCGGAGATTTTTAATTGACCTTTTTCGAGGAAAATAATCCAATCGGCACGACTAATTACTCTAGGACGGTGGCTAATCGTAATGGTAGTTTTGCCTCGTCGGTGATGTAGCAGGCGTTCTAATACTTGAGCCTCGCTAACGGGATCGAGTGCGCCAGTGGATTCATCTAAAATTAAGACGGGTGGGTTAGTGGCGATCGCTCTGGCAATAGCCAATCTCTGCCGCTGACCGCCGGAGAGATTCGCGCCAAATTCGCCTAAAACGGTTTGATATTGGTCGGGAAGTTGGCTGATAAATTCATCGGCTCCCGCTATCTGACAAGCTTCGACAATTTCTTCAAAACTAATGTGCGGATAGCTCAAACGGAAGTTCTCTAAAATCGAACGACTCCAGAAGTGGGCTTCTTGTGGTACTAATACGACTTGCTGGCGCAAACATTCGAGAGAAAGATCGCGCTGATTGTAGTCACCATAGCGAATATTGCCCGATTGCACTGAATATAAACCCGCTATTACTTTAGCAAGGGTACTTTTGCCACAGCCAGATTGACCGATGAGAGCAGTTACTTTACCGCCAGGAATTGTTACGCAGAAGTCACAGAGCAAATCGACTCTCCCTGCATGGTGAAAGTTAACATTCATGCAAGTAATATCTGCATTGCCAGGAATTTTTACCCAAGGTTTTTTGAAATCGTTTTCATCTTCTGGAGTCGCATCAATGACTTCTGTTAGGCGTTGAATAACCACCTGGGCAGTAATAAATTCATCGATTAGCCCTATTACGCTACAGTCGTTAGTAGTTGAGTGTCACCTCTTACCAGTACGTCATCGGTAAGCAGTTGCATCATTAAAGGAGATGCCAAAGAAAGTAATCCAACGGCACAATTAATCGAGATAGCCTGTATTAAAAGCCAGCGATAGGGATAAACTCGCTTGAGATAGCGCCAAAAACCAGCAACTTCATCGTTAGACTGTTCGTAAAAACGACTATCATCTGGTTGCAGCAACAGCATTACACCGTTACCCCAACCTTCCATCAACTCCCGACGAGAAAGATAGCGAATGCCGATTCCGGGGTCAGCAATGACATATTTGTTCCGTTTTTGTCCGTACAACACTACCCAGTGATAGCCTTTCCAATGAATGATGGCTGGTAGGGGAGCTTGATGTAATTGGTCGAGTAGTTGGGATGAAGCCTTGACTTGGCGAGCGTTAAATCCTAATGTTTCTGCACCTCGACTCAAACCCAATAAAGATGTCCCTCGCGCCCCAGTACCAACCGCTTCGCGAGCGCGACTAATGGCAAAAGTGCGTCCGTAGTGTTTGGCAACTGTGGCAAGACAAGCAGCACCACAGTCTTCTTCACTGTGCTGGAGAACAGTATGATATTTCATTGTCAAAAGTTAAACCATTTAGCTGTATTTCGTATAGATCTGTTATTTATTTTTGGTATGCTTCTGCTTCTTGCATCTTTCAACACTTTTCAAAACAATCATCAATAAATTCGTGCTATGTTACCTTTGATTGTGAAGAAAGGCGAGCGAGAAATAAAGTTTCGTTCGCCGTGAGTACTTTAACTATCTAATCAGTTTGCTCAAGCAAACTCCTGAGCGTCTGGCAAAAATAATGCATTACCAAGGTGAGCCGGAACTAACGGTCATAACTTACCAATATTGGACCTTCGACATCATTACCATCATACTCACCACCCTTATCTTCAAAAAGGAGACGATAAGTGCCTCCCCGCATTCCCCTCCATCTTTCGGAATCATTACCAACTCTGAGAAACTTTGCAGATGTCGCATTACCTGTATTAACATTGACAACTTTGACTGAGTAGAATAAATTCCTGATTGAGGAGGAAGAATTTTTAGTACTAGCACTCAGAAATATGTTTCCTCCCGGTTTCACATAGAGGATGTTTGGAAATACTGAGTCTTTCAGTGCGACCTGATTTTAAGTGAGCCTTCGCAGCATCAGGCGAATCATGGCAATGTGAATAAACGCTTCCGAAGATGCGGGCAAGCGCTCGTAATCGACGTTTAACCGACGACACCAGTGCAACCAGCCATAGGTGCGTTCCACTGTCCACCGCTTCGGTAGCAAGACGAAGCCTTTCACTCCATCAGGACGTAAGACCACCTCTAAAAACCAACCAAACAGATCCATCATCAAATGGCAAAAGTCTTCCCCTTTGAAGCCCCCATCGACCCAGATATGAACCAGCCGAGGCACGCGAGAACGCTCTTGGTGTAACTGGTTGAGCAATTGTTTTGCGCCTTCGCGTTCTGGCACACTGGCAGCGACCACTTTGACACTGATCAGCAATCCCAACGTGTCCACCAAGGTAAAGCGTTTACGTCCTTTGATTTTCTTGCCCGCATCATAGCCCACTGCTTCGTGAATCATCACTGCCGTTGGCACACTTTGGGAGTCGAGGCTAGCAGCACTGGGGCTAGCTTCACGGTCTTGATCGACTCTGACCCATTGCACCAAGTGGTCGTGAATCCGTTTCCAACTGCCATCCTCTCGCCATTTGCGAAAGTAGTAATAGACGGTGGAGTAAGGCGGATAATCATGAGGCAGTAAGCGCCAAGCGCAACTGGTGGCGAGGACATAAAGAATGCCCTGCATCACTGCCATCAAACTGACACTGCGAGGTCTACCTGTGGTGGAGTCAGGCGGAAACAGCGATGCCAACAATTCATATTGTTCCAAAGTCAGTTCGGTGTCGTAGGCTAGAGTCATGGCTTCCTAGAGGGCTAGATTTTGATAATATTCAGCCTATACTCCAGGGAGCTTTTTTGATTACTGGTATCTTCAGCTACTTTCCAAACATCCTCT
>CAYTUO010000077.1:2466-13810 GCA_964441015.1 uncultured Pleurocapsa sp. | reverse complement strand
GTTGCGGTACTCTTAGAGTACAGAATCCAGCTTTTTCAAAGGCTGGAGATGTCAAGACAACAAATAGGAGGAGAACGTTAAATGTCTGGTAGTACTGGAGAGCGTCCGTTTTCGGATATTATTACTAGCGTCCGTTACTGGGTAATTCACAGCATCACCATCCCGATGTTATTTATAGCTGGTTGGCTCTTTATCAGCACGGGTTTAGCCTACGATGCTTTTGGGACACCTCGTCCCGACGAATATTTTACGCAAGAGCGTCAAGAATTACCGATTATTACAGATCGCTTCCAGGCAAGCGAACAAGTTAAGCAATTTAACAAGTAAGTTGTTGTAAAAGAAAGGGGGAAAATTATGGCGACTCAAACTCCGAATCAACCTGTTTCATATCCTATTTTTACCGTCAGATGGCTAGCCATTCATACTCTAGCCGTTCCAAGCGTATTTTTCATAGGCGCGATCGCCGCAATGCAATTTATCCAAAGATAGGAGCAAGTCATGGAAAGAAATCCAAATACTAATAGACAACCAGTAGAACTAAACCGGACTTCTCTATACTTGGGTTTACTACTGATTGCTGTCCTTGGTATTCTATTCTCCAGTTATTTCTTCAATTAATTGAAAATTAATCGGAGTTTTTTTAGGAGCAATTAGGAGGTCAAAATCATGTTTGCTGAAGGACGTATTCCCCTGTGGGTTGTTGCTGTCGTTGCTGGTTTGGGTGTAATCGCTGTTGTGGGTCTTTTCTTCTACGGTGCCTACGCTGGTTTAGGCTCTTCTATGTAGAAAAATTTTCCCTGAATCGCGATCGACACTTTAACGCCTTAGCATAAATAGAAGTAAAAAACCGCCTCTTTATCAAAAAGCTGGCGGTTTTTTCCGGTTTTTTTCTTCGCTTTATGTTTGTAGATTTACTTCACCATTTGAGCAGATTAAATTGCTCCATATCGATCGTTTCGCGGTTGCGATAAATGGCCAGTACAATTGCCAAACCTACTGCGGCTTCTGCTGCGGCAACCGTAATCACAAAGATCGTAAAAACTTGACCTTTGATTCCTGTCGGATCTAAAAAATTAGAAAAGCCCATTAAGTTTAAATTTACTGCATTGAGCAGTAACTCAACACACATAAGAACTCGTACTGCATTACGGCTCGTAATTAAACCATAAATACCAATACAGAAAAGTGCAGCCGCCAGTAGTAAAAAATATTCCAGTTGCAAGTGCATAGATAGTCTTTTGGTTGTGGTTAATTGTTAGTTATTGGTTGACTTTCCCATTAATCACCAGTTTTTATCCTTCAGAGGACTTGTTACTTACAGAAGCTAATTCGCGGGGACGTTCGGGTAACGTTAAAGGCGTTGTAGCTGGTTCTTGAGATTCTGGAATTAAATCGCGACGAGCCAGAATAATCGCACCTACCATTGCCATGAGTAACAACACTGAAGCTATCTCAAATGGCAATAAAAAGTCACTGAAAAAGTGCTTGCCAATTTCTACAATGGTATTTTCTACAACGGCTGGTGAAGTGGAATCTATTGACCAAGGGGTCACTAACACCATTGTTGCCAGCAGCGCAAACAAACCAAGACCAACTAACGCGGTTGCTCCCTTGCGTATCCAACGTCTGGGGACGGCAGCAAAATCTTCGCGCTTGTTGACTAGCATGATAGCGAAGATGATCAGCACGTTGACGGCACCGACATAAATCAACACTTGGGCGGCTGCAACAAAATCAGCATTGAGCAGGATATAGATCCCAGAAATACTAATAAATACGCCTGCCAATAAAAAGGCTGAATAGACGATATTAGATAACAGCACTACCCCTAAAGCTGCGCCGAGCATCATAGCAGCTAGGAGAGCGAACGAAACAATTTGAACGCCTTCAGCTAGATTCACAATCTTTTATTCTCCTTACTTTATGGGGAATGGGGAATGGGGAATGGGGAATGGTGAGAAGGTGAGAAGGTGAACAGTAACTGGAAAATTAGGATAACATCTTGCGCTTATCTCCCAATCACTAATCACTAATCACTAATTTCCTCTGGGCGCTTGCCAGAACGTTGGCTGCCTGCGGGTAAGTCATGAGGATCGAGAACTCCTTTGGGCAGGTATGCCAATTCTCGTAATGGAGTAACCATCGGATCTTGAGTTACTTTATAGGGTAAGCGTCCGAGAGCTACGTTATCGTAGTTGAGTTCGTGGCGATCATAAGAAGCCAGTTCATATTCTTCTGTCATCGATAGACAGTTGGTGGGGCAGTATTCCACGCAGTTGCCACAGAAAATACAAACGCCAAAATCAATGCTGTAGTGTTTGAGTTTTTTCTTTTTAACTGCCTTGTCAAATTCCCAATCGACTACGGGCAAGTTAATGGGACAAACTCGCACGCAAACTTCGCAGGAGATGCACTTGTCAAATTCAAAATGAATTCTGCCCCGAAATCTTTCTGAGGGAATTAGTTTCTCATAGGGATATTGAACGGTTACGGGACGGCGGCGCATATGGTCGAAGGTGACAGAAAGCCCTTGACCGATGTATTTTGCTGCTTGAACGCTTTCTTTTGCGTATTCCTGTACTTGTTTGAGGATTTGGTTGAACATAGCGGTTCAATTTTTGGATGTTAGTTGTGGATCCCTTAGACTTTTTTCTTTTGCCTTTCCTACCTACCCGCCAAAAGCAAAGGGGAAGGCTAACTTCAAGGCGGCGGTTAGAAGTAAATTGACTAAAGCAACTGGCAGGAGAAACTTCCAGCCTAAATTGAGAAGTTGGTCGATGCGAACGCGGGGTACTGTCCAACGCAGCAGGATGGCAAGGAAGATGAGGAAATATGCCTTAAGAACCGTCATGGTAATCCCCAAGGAGGCTGTGATGACTTGCAACCAAGGACTCGTTTCGCTGACTCCTAACCAACCGGCAAGGAGATCGAGGGGAATAGGAAATTCCCAGCCCCCCAGGTAGAGAACGGCAAAGACAAGTGCAGAGAGAACCAGGTTAACGTAAGACCCCAGGTAAAATAAGCCAAATTTCATGCCAGCGTATTCGGTTTGATAGCCAGCGACCAGTTCTTCTTCAGCTTCGGGAAGGTCGAAGGGCAAGCGTTCGCATTCTGCTAAAGCTGAAATCCAGAAGATGATGAAACCTACAGGCTGTCGCCAAATATTCCAACCGAGAATTCCATAGCCCGATTGCTGTTGCACGATGTCGATGGTGCTGAGACTATTGGACATCATGGCAATCGCTAATACCGACAACGCTAGGGGGATTTCGTAACTGATTGACTGGGCGGCTGCTCTCAATCCCCCAAGAAGAGAGTATTTGTTGTTTGAGGCATAGCCAGACATGAGCAGACCGATGGGAGCGATACTCGATAAAGCAATCCACAGGAATATGCCTACGTTGAGGTCAGTAATCAGCAAATTCTGTCCAAATGGCACGATCAGATAGGACAGAAATACGGGAAGAACCACCAGAACAGGGCCTAGAGTGAATAACCAGCGATCGGACTTGGCCGGGACGATATCCTCTTTAAAAACGAGCTTGATTCCATCAGCGACTGGTTGCAGGACTCCTAAAGGCCCGGCGTATTCTGGCCCGATGCGCTGTTGAGCCGCAGCAGAGATTTTTCTCTCTAACCAAACAACCACTAAAACTCCTACAGTTGCCCCGATAATCATCAAAAACATGGGTAAGGGCATCCAGAGAGCTTTAGCGGCACCAGCAGGGACTCCCAAGTCTGTGAGAGATTTAATGAAACTTTCTTGCAGGTCAATTCCTGGGTTCATGGTTGCCTAAATGTTAAAGCTAAAGACGGTTTCAAGTTAGCCTGTCGATTTCTTATTAAGATTCTTTTCAATGCCTAGTATATCGTTGTCTGGTTCTTAACTAGGGTAGGTTGCCTGAGAAGTTCTACTTATGGATTCGATAAAAATTTCTCTATGGTTTAGTGCGATCGCTCTTTATTGCCCTTTCTTTAACTTTCTGTAAGTATTTAAAACTAGCGAAAATAAATGTCTAAAAAGACGCATCCCTAATTTTCTCTTAAAATATGTCAGAGAACAATTACAGCCAGAGGTTAACTTTGGATATCGATCTGACAGTAAATTTAGAGGAAATTGCAGCGATCGCGCGTTCTATTGCTTGGGGCGCGGCTGATATATTACGTTCTTACTATCAGGGTCAAGAAAATAAGGAGTTAGAGGGAGATAAAAAAGATGGCCCGGTGACGGCGGCCGATCTGGCCACAAATCACTATATTTTAGAAAAACTCCACTCAGCTTTCGGAACAGAAGATTTTGGTTATCTGAGCGAAGAAACCCACCAAGGAAGCGATCGCGTCCCCAATCCTTGGGTATGGATTATCGATCCCCTCGATGGGACTAGAGATTTTATCGACAAAACTGGGGAATATGCCATTCATATTGCCTTAGCTTATCAAGGTAGCCCCGTTGTGGCAGTGGTTGCCGTCCCAGAAGCCGAGAAAATCTATTTTGCTACCAAAGGGAAAGGAACGTTTGTCGAAACGCTTCAGGGTGAAGTTACGCCAATTCGGGTATCGGATCGCGATCGCACCGAAGATTTATCTCTAGTTGTCAGTCGTACCCACAGAGACGAACGCTTCCAGAAACTGATCGATCGCCTTCCCATTGGAGGACGTAACTACGTGGGCAGCGTCGGCTGTAAAATTTCTACTATCCTAGAGAAGCAATCAGATATCTACATCTCCCTTTCGGGTAAATCTGCGCCTAAAGATTGGGATTTTGCCGCCCCAGAACTCATTCTCACAGAAGCAGGCGGAAAATTTACTCACTTCAACGGCGATCCCCTAACTTACAACAAAGGCGATGTCAGGCAATGGGGCGGTTTACTGGCAAGCAACGGTCTTTGTCATGAAACGTTGTGCGAGAAAGCATCAGCACTTTTGGCACAGATAGATTCAGAAGGTTAAAGTCTCAATTGGGCTTGTAGTTATTAGTTAGTGGCTAGTTAATGTTACTGCTACCTACTAACTGATAGCCACTCAGATGAGTTTTTCTACTCGCTAATGGTCAAAGACTTGTATCGAGAAGCAAGTTGCTCTGGTGTCATTAATTCGTATTCTTCAAAGGGTTGATGAATCCAGGGATTATCTGATAAATAATCTAGATAGTAATCTGGTGCGATCGCCGAGCAAGCTTTATACCAAATGACAGCCGTGCGAATCTGTTCGATCTCGCCCCCGTGATGTTTTTTTAGCCACTCAATTGCTTTTTGCAGACTAATTCCAGAATCGACGAGATCGTCTACCAACAAAACTCGATTTCCTAACTTTTCTGTTGTCATTGAAATGTGTTTGGAGAAGACAATTTCTCCTCGAATTCGATTCCCTGTCCCTCCGTAAGACGAAGCAGAGAGAATCGCAAGGGGTTGTTTGTATAAGCGACAGAAGATATCCCCTACGCGCAATCCCCCTTTAGCCAAACAAACAATTTGATTAAAATTCCAACCCGATTGATAGACTTTAACCGCTAGGGTTTCAATATTTTGGCGATACTGTTCCCAAGATACGTATAAATCTGACATATCTTTAAATATAATTCTCTACTTTAGAATTAGGATTTTATAATTCTATGAACGATGTTTCCCCAGCCGACGGAGCTTCATTAGCAACACCTAGACCGGAAAAACTTAAATTTACCACTAAATTAGCCTATGGAGCAGGCGATCTCGGCTCTGCCGTTACGGCTAATATTTTGGTATTTTATCTGTTATTCTTCTTCACGGATGTCGCGGGTTTGCCGCCTGGATTGGCGGGGAGCATTCTAACGATTGGCAAAATCTCCGATGCCATCAACGATCCGATTGTCGGGGTGATGAGCGATCGCACTCGTTCTCGTTGGGGCCGTCGTCTTCCCTGGATGCTTTATAGCGCAGTTCCTTTCGGAATTATTTACTACTTACAGTGGATTATCCCGCATTTTAGCGATAATAGCGGGATCGATACCTGGTTCCTGTTTGGCTATTACGTTCTCATTGGCATACTTTTCAACATTGCCTATACTACCGTTAACTTGCCCTACACGGCTCTTACTCCCGAACTCACTCAAGACTACAACGAACGCACCAGTCTAAACAGCTTTCGCTTTGCCTTTTCTATTGGCGGGAGCATCCTCAGTCTAATCCTATACATCTTGGCATCTGCTGCCTATCCCGATGACCCCAGAACCAAATATATCGTTGTGGGAATCATTTGTGCCCTTATTTCGGTCGTATCGATTCTCTGGTGTACCCTACGCATTCAGGAAAGAGGAACCGATCCGATCTTGAACGAACAGCAGAAAAAGCGTCTGGGTATTATTCTAATTTCGATCGCAGTAGCGAATAGCTTATACGGAATCTTTCATCTGATTAGTACATCGGGAAAGGTAGATTTAAATAACATTTTCGCTTGGCTTTTGAGCCTACTGATTATTGCTTTTGGAGTAACGCTTCTCTTCGCTAACCCCGAACCCCATTTAGTCGATGAAAGCGCAGTAAGACAATTTGAAACTCAGCAACCGGATTCTATTCCTTTAAAAGAACAATTACAGATTGTTTTTAGCAATCGACCATTCTTATTCGTGATTGGCATATACCTTTGTTCTTGGTTAGCCGTTCAATTGACAGCATCCATCCTGGTTTACTTTGTCGTCGCTTGGATGAAGTTACCAGAAAGCCAATCGGGTTTAGTCGCCCTTGCTGTTCAGGGAACCGCTTTAGTCATGCTATTTTTCTGGCAAGCTGTCAGTAAAAAATTGGATAAAAAAGCCGTCTATTTTATGGGAATGAGCTTCTGGATTATTGCTCAAGTCAGTTTATTTATCATGCAACCCGGACAAGTAGGTTTATTATACGTCGGCGCGATCGTGGCAGGTTTTGGGGTTTCGGTTGCCTATCTCATTCCCTGGTCTATGATACCGGATGTTATCGAACTCGACGAACTGACAACGGGTAAGCGTCGCGAAGGGCTATTTTATGCTTTTATGGTTTTCCTACAAAAATTTGGTCTGGCGTTAGGACTGTTTTTGGTGGGAATTGCCCTCGAAGCGTCTGGTTTTATCCAAAGACAAGCCGGACAACCCATTCCGACTCAACCCGAAACTGCTTTATGGGCGATTCGTATTGCTATTGGCCCTTTACCAACCCTATGCTTAATTGGCGGTTTAATTTTGGCATATTTCTATCCCATCACCCGCGAAGTTCATGCTGAGATTCGTTTGAAATTGCAAGAACGCTATCAACATCAACGCTGAATTGTTGCCATTACGCGAATAAATTCTAGCGGTAACCCATCCGGATCGGCGATAAAAGTGACTTCATAAACGCGATCGCCTATTATCTGTTGCATGGGTTCTAGAAGAATTTTCAGGGGTTGAAATTGTTCGGGATTTTCTTGGGCAACTTCGAGAAAACTAGCTTTTAGATGGCTTAGCCAGCTAGGTAAATCTTCAATAGTCCCCGTCAGATCGAAGGATAGATGATAATAACCTACATAATGTTCGTCGCCAAAAGCATCGGCTGCGGGTTTAGGTTCGGGAATTTGAATCAGTTCAATTCTGCCACTCAACCCTTCCATCCAACAAGCAAGCGTGTAACCTGTCGTGAAGCGTTCGGTAACTGTAAAGCCTAGCCGTTCGTAAAACGCGATCGCTCGATGGATATTTGCCGTGCGAATAGAAGCATGGTGCATAAATCAGTGACCAGTTACCAGTTACCAGTTACCAGTTAGTTAATTCGTAATGGAAGAATTTTGAATTGATTCACTAAATTATTCAAAAAGGCGGAAGTAGGGGTAGCGTTTGGGGACTCCTGGTTCTTTTTCCAAATCGAAGTTAATGACTTCCCAGCACGAATTTTCTTTGGATTCGGGACTAAATTCAACGGGCAGACCATACAACCGAGGAGTTTGGGAATCAGAATTCCCGCGCCAAGGCGTATTGCGTTCCAAATAAGCGCTAACTAAATCTCGATAGCGACTGGCGATAATCACCTTCGTTGCTCGATAGCCTTGAGTATAGAGCCGATCTAGCGCTTCGTGAATTTCAAAGCGAATGCCATCGGGATGAGTATGCTGTCGATACCATTCTCCATTCCAGTGCCGCCAGTGCCGTCCAGACTGTAGATGCACCAGTTCGCCTGATTGAGGGTTTGCCTCAAATGCACCGTGGCGAGGACATAAATAAGTATCCGTTAGCGTCAAAGCCGGGATGATTTGACGGCAGTGAGGACATTGAATCTCTGGGCCAAAGATTGGATACTGTAAACTTGGATTTATCATGGATGACCTGTTTTGAACTTCTGGAAGGTACCAGCAGTCGTGGATATATTATATCTGTTGAACTCTGTAGGGGTTGGATTTTCGGTTTTAGATTTTAGATTTTGGACGGTTTGGTAATGCAAAATAATTTGTTCACGCTAACCTCTTATTGGTCACCCCCCGATTTTTCTCAAGCGGCTTTTATTGCCCCAAATGCCGTAGTAATAGGGCACGTATCCCTAGCAACTGGGGCTAGCGTTTGGTATAGTGCCGTTGTCAGAGGAGATGTGGAACGCATTGAAATTGGCGCTTCTACCAATATCCAAGATGGAGCCATTTTGCATGGAGATCCCGGTAAACCGACTATTTTAGAAGATTATGTAACCATCGGTCATCGTGCTGTTATTCATTCGGCGCATATCGAACGGGGTTGCTTAATAGGCATTGGTGCTGTTATTCTCGATGGCGTGCGAGTTGGCGCTGGCAGCATTGTTGGGGCGGGTTCGATTGTCACTAAAAATGTTCCGCCGCGATCGCTTGTCGTTGGAATTCCTGCCAAGATAGCACGGGAAATCTCGGACGCAGAAGCCCAAGCGTTAATAGAACACGCTCAACGTTATGAAAAACTCGCTCTAGTCCATGCTGGTAAGGGAACCGATCTAGGATTTGATATCCGGCAGAGTATCGCAAGTCCCCAATGATAAGGTATATATAGAAATGAAACCTTTTAAACTCTCTTAAGCATTCAAAGAGGAAATATAAAATATGGACTGGCGTGTTTTAATCGTGTTGCTTCCCGTCATCGTAGCAGGCAGTTGGGCTTTGTTCAACATTGGTGCGGTTGCGCTCAGACAAGTTCAACAGTTTTTGAACAAGGAAGCTTAAAAAAATCTGACTGAGGGTTTCTGTTCAACCGACTGTTTCTGGCTTTAGGGATCAGTCGGTTAATCTTATCTACTGACAGTGACAGGAGTTATTCTGATATTTACTTATGATTGTCACAACCGCATCCATTCTAGACGGCAAAAAAATCGTTGGTTACTATGGCATCGTCTGTGGCGAAGCCATTTTAGGAACCAATATTTTTAGAGACTTTTTTGCTAGCATCCGCGATATTGTAGGAGGGCGATCAGGAGCCTACGAACAGTCGTTGCGCGAAGCTAGAGAAACAGCGATGAACGAAATGATTCAAGCTGCCAGAGACTTAGGAGCCAATGCCGTTATTGGAGTCGATCTGGACTACGAATCAATTGGTATTGGAGATGGTGGCAATATGTTGATGGTATCGGCTAGTGGAACTGCCGTAGAATACGAAGAGTAAGGAAACGGTACAAACCGCTATAATTCTCTGGTTGTCGTCAGGGGCGATCGCGTGACTCAGTTGACTCAAGCTCAATATTCCCCTCTCAATCATGTCTTCGTTTTTTTAGAGATTTTTTCCCAAGAAGGAGGGATTCAGTCTTACGTCAAGGATATTTTGCGCTCTTACCTCGATCTGAGCGAAACGGCACCAAACTCTTATAGGACTGAAATTTTTTTACTACGAGATGCGCCAGGATGCGACAACCCCTTCGATACCGGTTTAATTAAATTTCACTATTTAAAAACCCTGCCAGCTTGGAAAGGACGATTAAAATTAACCCTATCCCTCTTGATTTGTCTGGTGCAGCGCCGTCCCCAGCACATCTTTTGCGGTCATATTAAATTAGCGCCTCTGGTTAGAACCTTCTCTCAACTTCTAGGCATTCCTTACACGGTTCTGACGTATGGGAAAGAAGTATGGGAACGCTTGCCCAATTCCCAACGCCAAGCACTCGCTCAAGCGAGTGCCATTTGGACGATCAGTCGCTACAGTCGCGATCGCCTTACTCAAGCCAACGAGATCGATCCCCAAAAAGTTCAAATCCTCCCTTGTGTCGTCGATGGGAGCGTATTTACCCCCGCAGAGAAACCCCCAGAATTAATCGAAAAATACGGACTCGCCGATGCTAAGGTTTTGATGACCGTGGCGCGGTTGTGGTCGGGAGATATCTATAAAGGAGTTGACGTAACGATTCGCGCTTTACCCAAGATCCTATCCGCCTTCCCCGAAGTCAAATATTTAGCGATCGGACGCGGAGACGATCGCCCTCGTTTGGAACAATTGGCAACAGATTTGGGTGTAAGCGATCGCGTCGTCTTTGCTGGATTCGTGCCAACAGAAGCCTTGGTAGAGCATTATCGCCTAGCAGATGCCTACATCATGCCATCCCAAGAAGGCTTTGGCATCGTCTATTTAGAAGCAATGGCTTGTGGAATTCCCGTTCTATCTGGCGATGGGGATGGCTCGGCAGATCCTTTACAGGATGGACGTTTGGGCTGGCGCGTTCCTCACCGCGATCCGGATGCTGTAGCGGCTGCTTGTCTAGAAATCCTACAAGGCAACGATCTGCGCTGTCAGGGACAATGGTTACGCGAGCAAACCTTGGCACAGTTTAGTCGAGAGGCCTTGACCGAAAAGGTGAAATTGGCGTTCAAGATAACCTAGATCTAGCTCTCCCGATCGCCAATCATTAAATCACCGATCACCTCTATCCTTCTTTGGCAGAAGAACGACGGCGGCGGCGGCGGATTAACGGACGTTCTGGATCGGATTCTCCATTCTCTGGTGGCAAGCTCGTCTCAATTTCAGGGGCTGGCACGCTTTCTGCTACTGGTATTGGAGCAGCAATTTTCTCTGGCAGTGCCTGGGATTCTCCGGGGGCTTTCACAGAAATGACAACTGACTTGGGATCTTTAAATTCTCGATTGAGACGCACTAACGGAGAAATTCCCATCAACGCATAGACATCTTGCTCCACGGGAGTCATTTCCACAGACACTCTTTCTAGGGGAACTTCTTCGCGTCGCGGCGTTTTTGGGGCACGTTCTTTGCGCTCTTCTACTTCAGGTAGCTCGACCTCTAGCGGTGGCTCTTTCGTTACTAGAGCAGAGATCAGCTTTCCCGATCCTTCTTCTTTGCTTCCATCAGAGGCGCGACGGCGGCGGCGACGGCGATTGTTGGCAGCACCCATGCCTTGCTCTTGAT
>CAYTUO010000077.1:0-2456 GCA_964441015.1 uncultured Pleurocapsa sp. | reverse complement strand
AGCAGAGTCGAAGAAAGGTTCGGGTTCTTCTATTTGTCGTTCGGGCAGTCGCAATACTCCTGGTGGCGGTGCGATCGCAGGCGTTTCTAGGGCAATGAGTTCGGATTCTCCAGGCAGGTGAACCAAGTGTCCCAACCCACCACAAGTCGGACAAGTTTGACCGAATAATTCGTAGATGTTTTTCCCTTGGCGCTTGCGAGTCAGTTCGACTAAGCCCAGTTCTGACAGTTGGGCAATTTGCGGTCTAGCTTTATCCGTTTTTAGAGCTTTATTAAAATGTTCTAACAGTTTTAGCTGATCGCGCCGCGAGTCCATGTCAATAAAGTCAACGATAATCACGCCACCCAGATTTCGCAGGCGTAACTGGCGGGCAATTTCTGTTGCGGCTTCGCTATTCGTCCACAGTACGGTTTCTCTAGCGGTAGCAGAACGAGTAAAGGAACCGGAGTTAACGTCAATAACGGTTAAAGCTTCTGTTGGCTCGATGATGATATAGCCGCCAGAGGGCAGATCGACTCTCGGTTTCAGGGCTTCCCGAATGGCAGCATTGACGCGAAAGTAGTCCAAAATTGAGTGAGATTCGCGGTGATGGTCGATTAAAACTCCTTCTGGCGGTCGTCCCCCACTCCAGTTCGTCAAATGTTGCTTCACCCGCTTAACCCCTGCATGGGAATCAACAACGATGCGATTGACATCGGCGCTATACATATCCCGCAGAACTCGTTGAATAAAATCATCGTCTCGGTTGAGGAGAGATGGGGCGCGGGTGGAAGTTGCCTGGATCTGAATGGATTCCCACTGCTTCTGTAGGAACTCCAAGTCTTCCATAATCGCTTCTTCTGCTTTGCCTTCAGCTTCTGTGCGCACGAGCAATCCCATTCCCGCCGGTTTGATCAAAACGGCTAAGGCTCTCAGACGGCTGCGTTCGTTGTCTTCCCTAATCCGTCTGGATAAATTTACCCCCTTCCCATAGGGCATGAGGACGACATAGCGACCTGGTAGGGTAATATTGCCCGTCAGTCGAGGGCCTTTATTCCCCGTTGGCTCTTTCATAACTTGCACCAACACTTTTTGTTGCGGTGCCAGCAGTTCGGTGATAGCGCCAGATGTCCTTTTTAAGCGCAGGGGCCCTAAATCGGTGACGTGAATAAACCCGTTGCGTTCGGCATCGCCGATATTAACAAACGCCGCATCGATTCCCGGTATGACGTTTTCAACAAGTCCGAGATAAATATCGCTAACTTGCTGATTGCCGGTTGCTACAACTAACTCTTGAATTTGCTCTTCCCAGAAAACAGCAGCTAGATGATGCTGCTCTGCAATAATAATTTGCTTTGGCATTCAATTTCCTCAAATTTCTTTAGCAGATGACAAAACCCTCAGATAGATAAGGTTTGTGTCTTAAGTCATTGGTTTAGGTGCAAAAACTCTGTGGGGAAAAGAGTCTGGACTTAGTGTGGAGATGAGCAGAATACATAAATTGACTCATCTTGACTGTTTTTACTTTTTACTAACCCCGACTGTTTAGTTGGAGCAATATTGTTGAAGTCCTTGCTTTTCCCTTGGGTAAATCTTGCCCATTTGGGATAACACAGGTTTTTGTTTAGTTTGTCAAAGAATTCTCAGAGGTCAACTTCCTTTAGCATTTAATGCGGCCTTTTAGCTTGGTAAAACGAGCTAGAAGCAAGGGAGCCAACCTTTTACTCAAAGGGGTCTCGATCGCAATAACTGAACATTCGGGTAGCTTTTGCCCAGTTTTAAACAGTTAGCTCTTCACGAGCGCGACTGGATTTTGTTTTGGGAAAACCGCTAAGTTTCTGCGGCTAGTTTTTGGACGATTTTAACCTGAATATAACCTGAAAGGGGCACTAATGACAAGGGATCGTTTTTGTCTAAAAATCTTAACAATTTTGATTGGGTCGTTTACTATCATTCTATCGTTCCATCACAATTCTAGGGTTGTTCCTGTTTTAGAGGATCGATAAGTCGCCTCAGCTACTTTGAGTGCATACAGACTCGCAGTTGGAGTGATATATAAAGGAATTCCTTCTAGTAAATAATCTAAAACCATTTGGGTATCTTTGACGAATAAGCCTTGACGACTGGCAACTTCAATGGCGGTTTTTTCTTCACCTCGGATCAGATTACCCGTTTCTCCTGCAAAAATTAACGTTCCCTGATCGCCATGTAAGGCAAAGGTGCGATCGCTATCCCAAAAAACATCGCCTTTGCCATAGATAACATCTGCCATTAAGCCATTGGTAAAGCGCAGTTGGGCCTTACAGAGACAGGCCGTGTAGTACCCCGATTCTGGCACGTCCCAAAAGCGAGATTGACAAGTTACGGAGGCGACAGTTCCGAATAAGTCTGTCAGGCGATGAAGGCGAGAAAGGGCGGCAATCAAGGGAAAGCCAAACATTTCCTGATGATACGTCCAGCGACGGGGAACGGGACGT